>LMZS01000159.1 GCA_001567085.1 Chloroflexi bacterium OLB15 | reverse complement strand
TCGGCCTGCCGCTGCTGTTTGCCATCATTCTGGGGCTGCCGCTGGGCGGGTTGATCAGCGAAATTTGCGTGCGGGCGCTGCAGCGCAGGCGCGGGCGCTATACAGGCGAGATTTGTACGGCGGGAATCGTCATTGGCGGATTGATCGGGTTGGGGATAGCGGTATTGTCGCGGGTTTCTGGCGGGGCATTAAGCGTTATTCCGCTGGAACTTATTTTTCAGGCCATGTTCTCGCAACTTGGGCCGCTGCTGTTGATCGGGTTGGCTGCTTTCGCCGCTTTTGGCCGCTTCCGTATGCGGCGATAACGAGTTGAGGCGTGTATGCTGCTGGAAATTCGCATCCAGAATTTTGCCATCATTGACCAGCTAGAACTCGATTTTGGCCGGGGATTGAACGTGATCACTGGCGAAACCGGCGCAGGCAAATCAATCATCATTGATGCGGTTGAACTGCTGCTGGGCGGAAAAGCCGACGCATCTTTCGTGCGTTCCGGCGCGGAACGGGCGCTGGTAGAAGGCGTTTTTGCGCTGGATGAACGGGCGCAAGCCGCGATCATCCCGATTTTGCAGCGCGAAAACCTGATTGACATGGACACGCAAACGCTGAGCGAGATCACCGTCACCCGCGAAGTGCGCGCGAATGGCCGTTCCGCAGGGCGTATTGACGGCCTGACGGTGAACCTTGAAGTGCTGAACGAGATCGGCGAAAAGCTGGTAGATGTGCATGGTCAGAGCGCGCATCTGTCGCTGTTAAAGCCGGCGCTGCATATTGAACTGCTGGATCGCTACGCCGGGTTGATGGATGCCCGCGCCGCGATTGCCGCCGTCGTTGGGCGGGTGTATGACCTGCGCCGCGAGATGCACAAATTGATGGAAGACGAAGCCTCGATGCAGCGCCGCGCTGAACGGCTGCGCCATGAGGTTGAGGAAATAGATGCCGCCGGGCTGATTGTTGGCGAAGATGAAACGCTGAAAGCTGAGCGCACGCGCCTTGCCAACAGCGAAACGCTGGCACGGCTGACAGCGGATGCGGTGGCGCTGCTTTATGGCAGCGATGATAACCCTGAGCAGGTTGGCGCGGTTGATCAGGTGATGCAGGCTGCGGCGCTGCTTAGTAAGCTGGCGGCGATTGATAAAGATCGGCAGGATGATCTGGATACGCTGGAAAGTGTGAGCGAACAGATTGACGAGCTGGCGACCACTCTGCGCCGCTATCTGGATCACGTCGAGTTTAGCCCTGAACGGCTGGACGAACTGGAAGAACGGCTGGAATTGATTAACCAGCTTCGCCGCCGTTACAACGCCGCTGATATTGCCGGCGTGCTGGAATATGCCGAAAAAGCGCGCGCTGAGCTGGATACGCTGGAAAACAGCGAAGAACACCTGCAAGAATTACGCAAACAGGAAACTGTGCTGCTGAAGCATATCGGTGAACTAGGCGACCGCATCAGCAAAGGCCGCAAAGCCGCCGCCCGCCAGATGTCGGCAGGGATCGTAAGCGAGCTTGGCGATTTGCGCATGTCGAACGCGCGTTTTGAAGTGCAGATTGAGCAGCAGCCAGACCCAAACGGCGCATTCGTTGGCGATCAGCGGCTGGCGTTTGACGAAACCGGCATTGACCGTGTGGAATTTCTGATGAGCGCCAACCCCGGCGAGCCGCTGCGTCCGGTCGCAAAAGTAGCCTCTGGTGGTGAGGCGGCACGCATTATGCTGGGACTGAAGCGGGTATTAGCTTCGGCTGACCAGACGCCGACGCTGATTTTTGACGAAATTGATCAGGGCATTGGTGGGCGCGTAGGCACGATTGTTGGCGAAAAATTGTGGGAACTGACGAGCGAGCACCAGGTGATGGTAGTGACGCATCTGGCGCAGCTTGCAGGTTACGCAGACCGTCATTATCACGTGCGCAAGCTGATAGATGGTGGCCGCACGCACACTGAAATTGTCTCGCTGCCTGAAGATGAAGCGCGGGCGGCTGAACTGGCGGCCATGCTGGGCACCCCTAACGCGCACGGGTTACAGAGCGCCCGTGAACTGCTGGCACAGGCGATTGAGTTCAAAATCAACCGCCGCACCACCTCAAGATCGGGGCGGTAAGCGATTGCGCGTATAAAAGGGGCGGTGGGCCTATTTTAAGGCAGCGCTAGAGAGGCCACAAAACCGGCAGCACGAAGATCACGACGAGAAAGGTGATCAGGATCAGGGGCGCGCCCACCTTACCGAAATCGCTGAATTTGTAATTGCCAGCCCCCATCACCATCATGGTTACGGGCGTTGACACAGGCGAAATGAAAGCCATAGAAGCGCCAATCGCAACCGCCATCATGAAGGCCTGGGGCGCAATATTCAGGCCGACGGCGGCGGTGACGGCTACAGGGGCGATCAGCAGCGCGGTCGCTGTATTGGAAATGAGCTGGGTAAAAATGACGGTGAGCAGAAAGACGCCGCCAAGCATGAAGATCGGTCCTGCGTTGCCCAGCGTGTTCATCAGAAAATCTGCCACGATGCCAACGATGCCCACTTTTTCCAGAGCGGTGCTTAACGGAATCATCCCCGCGATCACCACAAGGCTTTTCCAATCAATAGCCTCGTAAGCCTCCTCCATGCTCAGGCATCCGGTCAGCACGATGATCACGGCGGCGATCAGGCTTGCCAGCGTCAGCGACATCAGGTTTAGGGCGAGCACTATCACCATGCCGATCAAGACCAGCAGCGTGATTGGGGCGTGAGAACTACGGGTGAATGCGCCCACTTCTGCCGCTTCTGATTCGCCCATTACGATGAAATCCTGACGCAGCTGCTTGAGCGCGAAAATATGCTTCCAGCGCCCTTGCACCAGCAAAATATCGCCGAATTTAAGCGGCTCTTCCTTGAGATTGAGCGTTTCATGAACGCCGGGGCGGCGGATGCTGAGGACGGTCAGGTTATAAACCGTGCCAAACATGATTTCGGGCAGGGTCTTGCCGATCAGCGTGGAGCGCGGTCGCAGCAGAACTTCCGCGATGCCGACCTCGTTGGTGATGACCTCGCCATCCTGAACAGGATGGTTTGCCATGATTCTAAGATTCCAGTACCCGGCGGTGTAAGTTACATCGCTAAGATCGCCCTGAACGACCAGAATATCATCCGGTTGAATGACAGTTTTAGGATTGGGTTGGTAGAGGGTGATCTCTCGCTGGCTGTGGCCGTGAGCCTCAGCGCGATTGATATTGATGATGGTCACCTTGAATTTACTTCCGAGCTGGCTTTCGCTGATGCTGAGGCCGATTAATGAGGACTGTGCGTGAACGCGCAGGTGGTACATGTTGAGGGGCAGTTTATAAAGCTCGAACAATTCGCCGGGCGTTTCCATGCGCTGAACGACGTGCGCGCTTTTGCGGTTGGGGATCAGTTTTCGGCCAATGGTCAGGATGTAAATTGACCCGGCAATCAGCACCAGCAAACCGGGTATGGTGAAGCTGAAGAAGGTGAACGGTTCAAAACCGGCAGATTCCAGCGTTTCAGAAACGATGATGTTGGGCGGCGTGGCGATGAGGGTGGTAGTGCCGCCAAGAAGCGCGCCAAAGGCCATCGGCATCAGCAGCTTTGACGCGGGCATTTTGGTGCGGTTGGAGAGGTTGATGATCACCGGCAGCATCAGGGCAACAACGCCGGTGGAGCTAATAAATGCCGACATGATAGCGACGCTGATCATGACCAGCGACAGCAGCCGGATTTCACTGGTTCCCCCGATTTTGACAATGTAATGGGTCAACATGCTGGCGAGGCCGGTGTGAAAAACTGCGCCGCCCACTACGAATAAGAAGGCAATGCTGAGCACCGACGAACTGGAGAAGCCGACAATCCCTTCTTCGATGGTCAGGATACCGGTTAGCACCAAAGCGATGATGATGCACAGGGCAACAATGTCCGCGCGCAGTTTCTCGGTTACAAAGAGAACAATCGCCGTCAAAAGGATGATGATGGCGAGCAGCATATCCGTCGTCATCAGGTAACCATACTTCCTAATTGGAATTTTTGCATCAATTGGGATGCACTATACGGAGTTTTATGCTGCCAGAAAAGTGATGGATTGCATCATTCGGAAATGTCGTTTGTCTATATATCAGGCTCAGGTTATGGCGCAATCTCGATCAACACTTGCCCGCGCGTAACAATATCGCTTTTGCTTACGCGCACCTGCCTGACCACGCCAGTAAAAGGGGCAGTGGCGCGCATCTCCATTTTCATCGCTTCCAGAATCGCCAGCGTTTGCCCGCGCTCAACGACATCTCCAACTTGTACCAGCACGTCGCGCACAAGGCCGGGCATTTGCGCCTCAATCTGCCCTGATGCGTTTGCGTGGCGCTGCGCGGGCTGCGCGCGTTCCTGTTCGCGGCTGAACAGATACGTATGACCGTTCAACCATACGTCACGCTCGTCACCTTTGCCAGAGGTGATGCCGCGAAATTGCCCCTCAGCGGTGTGCAAGCGCCATTCGCCATTCACCTGGCTGGCGGTGAAATCAATGACGGTTTGCGATTCGCCGTCATGGATGATCGCGCGTTGATCGCCGTTTGCTAACCTTGCAAGGCTAACTTCAAAGAAACGTTCCCCAAAGCGATAGCGGTATTCGGGCATCGGCTAAGGGCAGTTATACAGGGCAGGATCATAGCGCTGCGCGTACTGCTCCAGCAAAGCGGCCTGTTCTTCAGGGAATAGCATCTGGAAGGCCAGAATGCGATTTGGCGACACTAGTTTTACCCAGTAGCGCAGCACATAGTTGGCGTTGTTTTGTACCAGCGTAAATTCGTAAAGGGTGGTGCTGCCCGTAGCGCAGGCGCCCTGCGGCGTCCAACTGCTAAAATCGCTGAAGGCTGAAGTAAACCAATCGTTATTGAACCATTCGGCCACTATCGCTGCCTGATCGTAGCCGCCATCAAAATGCAGGTATTCGGCTAAGCTGGTGCCGCCCAGGCTTTCGGAAGCCCAGGTTGCAATGGTGCGATCCGCCAATTCCTGTGCGCCAGCCAGCCAACTTTCCGGCTCAAAAATGCTATCGCCAACGGCCAGCGCGGTGAAAATTTCGCGCGATGAGGTGTTTGTGCCGCCAGCGGGTGGCTCAATTGCTACAACTGGCTGCGTGGCCTGGTTATCCTGGGCTAGCGCGCTAAGCGCAACGCCGATAATGACGACAGCAATAATGATGATCAGCGTCAGGATCATCCATTTCTTCTGCATCAGGAACCCCCTCCAACGCGAAACCCATCTGTATTATCCCATGAATCGGGCGCGGAATCCGCAAAAGTTGTGGATTGTATGGGTTTAGAAACAACAGACTCGCTTAATGCCGCCGCCAGCAGCGCGAGATGCAGATCGCTTTGAGGCGGCGCGGTCAGCTCTGCGGCGTGGCGCTCAATGAAACCTGTGTCCAGCTCGCCTTTCTGGAAAGCCGGATGCTGGATCAACGCGCGCAGGAAGTTCAAATTGGTGGAAGTGCCGAGCGTAACAGCCGCGCTCAAGGCGGAATCCATGCGCCGGATGGCGGCTTCGCGGGTGGCATCATAGACGATGATTTTGGCGATCATTGGGTCGTAATACGGCGAAATGATGTCGCCAGCCCGCACGCCAGCGTCAACGCGCACGCCGGGCAGATGCGGAATCTCAAAATGCGAAAGGATGCCGGGGGCGGGTAAAAAGCCGCTAGCCGGGTCTTCGGCGTACAAGCGGCATTCGATGGCGTGACCGCGCTGCGATAAATCGGCCTGCGAAAACGGCAGCTTTTCGCCATCAGCCACCGCAAATTGCAGCTTAACCAGATCGTGACCAGTGACCAGTTCAGTGACCGGATGCTCTACCTGTAAGCGGGTGTTCATCTCCAGAAAATAAAACTGCCCGTCTGGTGTGAGCAAAAATTCAACCGTGCCGGCGCTCTGGTAATTCACTGCTTTGGCTGCTGCTACCGCCGCCGCGCCCAACGCCGCTTGAAGCGCGCGGGTTAAATTTGGCGCGGGCGATTCTTCAATCACTTTTTGATGGCGGCGTTGGGCGCTGCAATCGCGCTCAAACAGATGCACTATGCCGCCATGTTGATCGGCCAGTACCTGCACTTCTACATGGCGCGCGCGTTCTACGTATTTTTCGAGATATACCCGCGCGTTGTTGAAAGCATGACCAGCCTCACGCCGCGCCGCCGCTACCGATTCCAGCAGCAGCTGCGGCTTATCAACAATACGGATGCCTTTGCCGCCGCCGCCACCTGCCGCCTTCACCATGACTGGATAACCGATGCGATCCGCCGCCGCCAGCAGCGCCTCATCGCTCACGTTCTCATCATCGAAGCCCGGCGCCAGTGGCACACCTGCATCACGCATTAACGCGCGCGCTTCAGTTTTAATGCCCATTGCGTGGATGGCGGATGGCGGCGGCCCGATCCAGATCAAGCCTGCGTCAATGACCGCCTGCGCGAAATCGGCATTTTCAGAGAGGAATCCGTAACCGGGATGCACGCCGTCACAGCCCATTTGCTTTGCGGCATCCAGCAGTTTGGCAGTATTTAAGTAGCTTTCAGCGGGGGCGCTGCCGCCGAGCGAGAAGGCGGCATCAGCTTCTAAAACATGCTGCGCCTGAGCGTCGGAATCGGAATATACAGCGCAAGCGCGCACGCCTAGCTCACGGCAGGCGCGAATGATACGCAGCGCAATTTCCCCGCGATTGGCGATTAAACAGGCGCGCAAAAGTTAACCTATAAGATGAACAGTCATTTCCGGCATCATACGCGCAGAGCCAGCATCCTGATAAAAGGCGGCGATCTCTATGCCCCATAAAGATACCGCGCTTCAGCCATTTCGCCGCAACTTTAGCGTTTTTATGCCTGTGGGTTGGATGCTGCCCGCCGGCGTTTGTGCATTTCTTTGACTTCTTCAGGCACGCGGGTTGCCAGCAGGAAGCCAGCGAAAATTAAGATCACGCCGATCATCTCGCCCACATATTTGAGTTCAGGCACGCCCGCGCGAATCAGCGAACCGCCCAACGCTGGAAACAGGCCGCCCGCCGCGATCAGCCAGTTGCCGATCATACGATTAGGCAAAATTTGCTTGCGGCGGAACAGAATTGCTGAGTAAATTGCCCCGCCTACCAGCGCAATCGTGCCCCAGATATTCATGATTGGCGAGAACACCCGCACGCCGCCTTTAGTCAGGATGTCGTTGATCAGCGGGGTCATATCGGTGTGCGGCTGCCATGCGGCGGCGTTCATCGGCGTCAAAAACAGCGCCCAGGGCAGGGTCATAATGCAAACCAGAATCAGCGCCATTTGAATGTTGCGGGCGATATTGCCCTTACGCCACAGCAGATACACCGTGCCTTGCCCCAACCAGGGCGCAACGGCGATAGCCCCTGCCCAGTACCACAACCCGAAGAAGAAGCTGCTCCACACAAAATACAGCACGATCTGGCTAAAAGCGCCGATGCCGTACAAGCACAGGCCAATGCCCCATGCCAGCAAATACGGGCTGTGCCGCCCATGCCTGCGCGCACCGACCCAGCGCCACAGCACGATACCGGCAAAGATGAAGCTGATGATGGTGGTGACGACTGAAAAAACCAGAGAGAGGTTATTGATGATCATGTGGTGACGCTCGATTGTGAAAAGCAGGCGGAGAATGCCTGTTCAGAACTTCACGATCATTGTAGCGCGGCGTGTGGCGATTGGGCAGAGGGAATGGCCAAAAATCTACAAAAATCTACAGAAATATGTAGGGCGGAGATGTGAAAATAGGGCGCGGCATGCCGCGCCTCAATGGCTGGCGGCGCAATTTTGGCACGCCGCAAACGTCCGGTTATTTCGCCGCTAGTGCTTCCCGTACTGCGCGGTACTGCGGCAGCGTTGCTATCGGCGGGCGTTCGTAATCGCCGATCTCGTTCAATTCCAGCGCGAAACGTTCTGGCTCCTGCAAGATCATCTTCATGCTGCGGTTGGCGTGGCTCATGATGTCAATGTCAAAGCGCCCCCCCAGCCGATCCATGAACACCTGAAGGATGGCAAAGGACATGCGGCTTAAGCCTTCTAAAGGCTGGTTGTGATGCACGCGCACTTCCAGATCGCTTTGCGATACGCCTTCCAGCCCCGCCGTATCCAGCAGGTCAATCAACATGCCGGTTTCTACGCCGTAGCCGGTGAAGAACGGGATTTTTTCCAGCGCCGAACGCCTGCCCGCGTATTCGCCGGAAAGCGGCTGGATGAAGCCTGAAAGCTCAGGGTAGAACAGGTTGAACATCGGGCGGGCTACCAGTTCGGTCACGCGGCCGCCGCCGTAGGCTTGCAGCTTTTCGCCCACCTTGATCGGGCGCTGGTAAAAGCCCTTCACAAATTGCAGGTGTGGGTATTTCAGCAGCGGGCCGATGATGCCGTAGATGAAGCGTGGGTGAATATTGGTGATGTCGGTATCCACCCAGGCGATGATGTCACCTTTCAGCACATGCAGGCTTTTCCAAAGCGCTTCGCCTTTACCCACACGGCTGCCCATATCGGTCAGGATGTCCATATGGCGGTAAACGGGGATGCCGCAGCTTTCAGCGATGGCGACGGTGTTATCGGTGGAATTGCTGTCAATCAGCACAAATTCATCTACCAGCGGTACTTCATCCATCAGCGCGCGCTTCAGCGTCATGATCACGTTTTCGACGGTTTCTTCTTCGTTCAGCGCCGGAAGCCCGATGCTGACTGAAAGCCCGTGCTTCTCTTTCAGTTCCAGCAGCGATTTCAGGTCGGAAAATTCGCTGCTATGAAACGTATTTTCGGCAAACCAGCGGTCTACCTTTTTCGAGACATTATCGGCGCTGCCAGGGGCGGCGATATATGGCACATGAAATTCCAGCGCTTCTGGATGGTAGGCGCGCACCAGCGCAATCGGCACCGTAGCCCGCTCATACACCTGTGCCACCAGCGAATCGCGGGGGGATTGATCGGGCACGACGCTGCGGAATGCCGCGCCCAGCACTATCGCGCTGTGGCCGTGCATTTCCTGTATGATGCCGTTGGCAATATCGGTGACGGCGGTGACGGCGCGTTTGATGCGCGGTTCGGCGCGTTTGATAAATTCCAGGTAGGGGGTATGGCGCTGGCTATCGGCCGCGTGGTACAGGGTGATAGAGCTGTCATCAGAGAGCGCTTTGGCGGCACGCATCCCTAACGTGATATTGGGGCCGCCGCGCAGCGAGAGCAGCACCGGCAAGCTCTGGTCGGCTGGCGGCGCGGTCAGCAAAATGAGATCGCAGGGCGCGCTGCCCAGCAGCACATCGGTATACAGACCTCCGGTTAAATGCAGCGGGCCGCGCCATTCAAAGATGATCAGGTCGGCCTGGATTTCGCGGGCTTCATCAAAGGCGCGCAGGGCTGGCTGATAATCTACATAGGCGCGCACAGCGTCTTGCACCTCAACAACGGCTTTGGTGACGGGCGCAAGGTGATCGCGCCAGTTCTGGGCGGATTTTGCCCCTACGCTTAGCGATTCATCTTCGGGCACAGTGACCATGCCGCGCAGACGGATTTCATACGGTTGATCGTCGGGCGCCAGCCCTTGCGCAAAGCGAATCCATGCTTCTGGCGTTGAAGCATCGTTATCCAGCACCATCAGTATGGTGTAGGTGTGTTCTGTCATATGGTTAACCCTTCATTCAACAGTGGGATCAGCCGATCACGGATGATGGCATCCCAGCGGTAATGCTGGCGAACGCGGCGGCGCAGACGGGAAACGGGCGAGTCTTCAAGCGTTCGCTGAATATCGGCGGCGATAGCTTCCGGCGGCGTTCCCTGCGCCATGAAATAGACGGCATCTTCGCCTGCGGTTTCGTGGAAAGGCGGCAGATCGCTGCAAAAGATCGGCAGACGGGCTAAGCCCGCTTCCAAAATAGGGATGCCGAAGCCTTCCTGCGTGCTGGGGAACAGCAGGCCATCGGCAAACCCGAACAAATTCGCCATCAGCGGATCATCGGGGATGAATGGCTTATCGCCGCCAAGCTCGTATAAAAAGTGCGCTGCACTATCCAACGCCAGCGCATGGCGCAGATCAAGCAGATCGCCCAGATAGCCCATATTTTGCGGGTTATGCGGCCCCGGCGGCCCGGTCACGATCAACCGATCATCCTCGCCCGTTCGCTCACGTAAAGCCGCCAGCACACGCAGCGCCAGTTCGATATTTTTGCGGCGGGTCAGGCGCGCAGGAACGATCAGGATGCGATCCGCGTCCAGCAGTGAAAGGCGACTGACGACATTGAGCATGTCGCTTCCCCAGTTCAGGAAAGTGGGCAAATCCAGCCCTGCGGTGATGATCGCGATGCGCTCCAGCGGCAGGCCGATCATCTCTGCCAATTCTGCCTGCCGCGCCTGTGAAATCGTGACGCAGCGGGTGTTCGGCCAGGCTTGTTTGAGCAGCGACCAGGGATCGCCGTCAAACAGCTCGCCCTGATACTGCTCATTCATCCATGCCAGATCATGCACCCACGCGATCATCTGTAGATCGCCCTCATCGGTGAGCGCGCGTAGCGCGACGGTGAGCGGCAAGTTCTTATTCATGGTGTGAACGTTATGAGCGATCAACGTGTCGCAGCCAGCCGTCGCTTCACGAAGCTGCGCGGTGATTTGCCCGACCAGCCAGCCAAAGTTTGCGGGAAGCTGGCCTGCATCCAGCGTCTTTTTAGCCGCCAGAATATCAGGATGTTTTGAGCCGAACAGGGGGTAAATACGGGTTTCAATGCGCGGGTCAAACGTGCTTCCGCTTCCGGCAATAATGCGCACTTTTGCCC
>LMZS01000158.1 GCA_001567085.1 Chloroflexi bacterium OLB15 | reverse complement strand
TCTTCAGCTTCTTCTTCCGGTGAATCGCATCAGCCGTCAAGCCATTGTATAAGCCGCGATAGCCGTGATTCTGAAAAACGGCAAAGTCCAGCGCCGTGATGACACCGGCAGTTTTTTGCCGCTGATGCTAGATCGGTATTCTGAAGCTTAATCCGCTGGCGCAAGAGCAGGCGACGCTGATCCTCGCTCAGTTCAGCCAGCGCGTCGGCATCCGCGATCTCCTGACGGCGGGTTTGCACAGCGAAGTAGGTCTGACCGAGTGCGATCACCTCTTTGGCGGGATCGGCATTTTGCACGATGAGATAGCAGGCATAACGCGACAGGTGCATATCTTCGACTTCGCGTTTCGCGTCCGAGCCGATGGCGACCATTTTACTGGCATCGGTAAAATGGTCAGCGGGATCATTACCGCTGTTCTCACAGGCAATCTGCGCCTTGAGCAGCACCGTCTTAAAGTTCTGCCATTTGGTGTATTCAAGAATAGGCATCAGGTCGCGTGCCGACCAGAATTCATAACCGTCGGGGTCAACCTGTCGGATACGCTCAAAAGGCGATTCTGCCTGTGGTGAATCGAGGTCGGTTAAGTCGGTCACAATCCTGCCTCCAAGTCTATCGCAAAAACATGGTTCTAAATATTATAACCAATCTCCTATTCACGTCAGAAATCGCCTTGTATTTGCTCAACCAGCGATCTGGTTCCGCTTTGGACGATTGACACTGAACACCTTTGAGCGCTGTGAAGCACTGGACATAATGCAGCGCTACGATGTGCCGCCAGTTGAAAATGGAACCGCGAAATAACCCGTCAAAGTGGTCAAACCGGTCAACCAGTCAGCAGCCCTGATCGGTTTGACTGGTTTGACAGGCTTGACTGGTTTTTCTGTGCAGCAATTTGCATTTTTACGCCAAACTCTAACCCTCTTCATACCCATTTGCAGTGGGATTTCAACCCAGAACACTTGTCCTGATTTTGTTTTCCCCTGATAATGGTTTAGAAGTTGTTATATTGAGTGGAGAACTGCCGAGCATGTTGAGTAAACGTCAGCATCATATCCTTCGATTCATTCACCAGCACACCCTTGAACACGGGTTTGCGCCCAGTATCCGTGAAATCAGTCTGGCGACAGGCATTACGTCCACCTCCGTCGTCAACTATAATCTGGAACGACTGATTACCTGGGGCTATCTGGTGAAGTCACGCGGCAAATCACGGGCATTAGGGCTTACCGAGCGCGGGTCGGCGCTGTTTGAGCCAAATCAACCTGTAAAGATAAAGCAAGTAGGCGAGACATTTCCGGTTGATGGGTTGTTGGATGCCAACCTGCCAAATAGAGATGTCAGCCAACTGCATCAAGAAAACCTGCTGCTCAAGGCGGAGAATGAACGTCTACGCCGGGAGAGCAAGA
>LMZS01000157.1 GCA_001567085.1 Chloroflexi bacterium OLB15 | reverse complement strand
GATGGATACCATTCTGCGTAAGCTGGGCTATAAACCGTACATGGTATACGAGAAATATCGCACTACATACCTGCTGAATAATGCTGAAATCACACTGGATGAACTGCCAGTAGGCACATTCGTTGAGATTGAGGGAGATGCCGAAGCAATTCAAACGGTACGCGAAAGCGCTGGTTTAGAGAATGCGCGGCAGATGCCATCCAGCTACACGACGATTTTTGACCGTGTGAAGAAACGGCTGGGGCTGCATTTTGCAGATATTACTTTCGCCAATTTTGAGGGGATCACGATCCCTGAAACAGCGCTGTTTGAATAGCGCGATCAAACAGGTGGGGAATCAAAAAAGGTGAGCGCATCATGGCTCACCTTTTTAGTTACGGGTTAAGTGTGAAGGCTAGGACTTCTTCTTCTTGCTGCTGGAACCTTCTTCGGCAGCTTTCAGGTCGCTTAGGTTAATGACTGTGGTGGGCGCGTCTTCTTCTGCCGCTGCCTCAACAGCAACTTCGTCTTCTGCTGCTTCGACAGTTTCGGCTGCCGCTTCAACTGCTTCCTCAGCAACGGTTTCAGCGGGTGCTGCCTCAACAGCAGCTTCGTCAGCTGCCGCTTCAACAGTTTCGGCTGCCGCTTCTACCGCCGCCTCACCCGATTCTACGGGCTGGGCTGGTGCGCCTTCGGACGCGGCATCTACCGGGCCAGCAGCATCGGTACCCCAGCGCTGGGTGAACCCAACGCGGCGCTTATCTGGCTCAAGATGGCTGATTCGCAGGCTGAGGCGGTCACCCTTCTTAACGTAGGAATGCGGCTCTTTCAATGAACCGTTGCCCATTTCGCTGAGGTGCAGCAAACCTTCCAGACCATCATCCAGCGCCACAAATGCGCCGAAATCAACCACGTTGGTGACAGTGCCTTCAACCAACTGGCCTTCATGATACTTTTCGCCAGCGCTTTCCCAGGGATCGGGGAGCAGGCGCTTGCGGCTGAGGGCGATACGATTAGTATCCCGGTCAAGGCTGAGGACGTAGACTTCGATTTCTTCGCCTACGCGCAGTACATCGCGCGGGTGATCCACACGATGCCACGCAAGTTCGCTGACGTGGATCAGGCCATCTGCGCCGCCAAGATTGACGAACGCGCCAAAGTCGCGCAGGCCAGTGACCTTGCCCTGAACCACGTCGCCTTCCTTGAGTTCAGCCAGCAGGCGAGCCTTATGCAGCGCCCGTTGTTCGCGCTGAGCTTCGCGTTCGCTGAAGATCAGGCGGCGGCGGCTTTGATCTACTTCGATCACCTTCACCGTCAGCTTATCGCCGATCAGGTCATCCCACGTATCGCGGCTGCCGCTGCTGGTGGTTGAGATCAGATGAGAACTGGGAATAAAGCCTTCGAGACGATTCCACTGCACCAGAATACCGCCGCGATTGTGACCCTTCACCTCTACCGTGACCACATCTTCGGTCTTTAGCAGTTCGCGGGCTTTTTCCCAGTCGTACTGCTGCATGCCCATGTTGATGGAAACGGTCAGGTTGTCGTTGGGATCGCGATTCAGCACGTAAACCGGAACGTTATCGCCTACCTTCAGGCGCGCGCGAACTTCCGGATCAAGACGTTCAAGATCGGCGATGGGGACGATACCATCATATTTAGCGCCAAGATCAACGATGATCTCACGCTCGTCTATTTGCAGGATTTCAGCGTTACGAATCTCGCCGCGCTGAGGTTGTTCGTAACCTTGCGATGCTTCCAGAAGAGCCTGAAATTCATCGTGAAGAGCTTTCTTATCGAGCTCGGATTGGGGTGTTGCCATAAACTAAACCGCCTTCGGATAGAGTGAAAAAACGCGCAGCCATAACTTCTAATAGAAGCTAATGGCATGTAACTTATTACTTGTGAATATCGCATTCACAACTGTCAAATATGACAGACAGAATAACACACATGTTATTATAACGTATCAAGTATTTGATTCTCGCAAACACTCAAAACTTTCTAATTCGCTTCTGGCTCTGGCGAGAGCATCCGCATTCCCCGCGTTCCGCGATCCATTTCCCAGGGATAAACCACAAATGCATCGGTGACCGCCCCATAAAAATCAGGTTTCAGCTTCTTAAAGAGCGAACGATAAGGGTTAAAGTGCATGACACAGGTGTAAGGCACAGCGCCAGCGCTGGCAACACGTTCGCGCACGGCGGTGCTGGTGCGTCCGCTGCCCCAAACGTCGTCAACGATCAGCACAGTTCGGCCTTCCAAAAGCGAATTATCCGGAAATTGCAGGAATGATGGCCACGCCATCAATCCGGCAAGACTGGCTGTGGACGGAAAATCTACCGCTGCCGTGAGCAGATGCTCAATTTTGAGCGATTCCGCAAGCAGGCCGCCGGGAATTACCCCGCCGCGCGTGATCATAACCATGCCACCAAAGCTGCCGACACTACGCAACTGCGGGATCAAAATATCAATGAGTTTGTCTACATCCGTCCATGACAGCATCTCATGGCGTGGCAGTTGTTCCGGCCTTTCAGTCATAGCTTGTTGCCTCAGGCAGAGATGAGGATAAAACGCGCTTCCAGAATAACCGTAAGTATATCAGTCGTTGGCATGTTAGGGAATTGTTATGTTTTGCGAATGCCAGAACCGCTGTACAAACGGCAAAAAATAAGGCGATCCGGCTGGATCGCCCAACGATAGACCCACAGCGTAGCATGTATCTTACGAATCGGATTCGCCGTACATCAGCTTCAGGCGGTCTTCCTGCTCTGTGGAGAGCGAAGTACGGATGATGCGTCCGTTGAAGTCCTTCAGGCGGGCAAGAATCTGGCCGGGATCAGTGTTGCCGGCAACCCACATGAAGAGGGCAGACGAATTTGGATGGAGGGCATCGCCAACTTCATGGATGAAATCATCGGGGATGCCAAAATCGTGGAAATAACTGACAGCAGCGCCGACGACTGCGCCAGCAATCGCGCCGAGTGCTGGAACC
This sequence comes from Chloroflexi bacterium OLB15, assembly GCA_001567085.1. Taxonomy (GTDB): domain Bacteria; phylum Chloroflexota; class Anaerolineae; order Aggregatilineales; family Phototrophicaceae; genus Flexifilum. The sequence goes on along the minus strand of LMZS01000157.1, from coordinate 94,851 downwards.
AGAAACAGCAAGCCGATGAGCATGCCCCAGAAGGTGCCGCCAACAATCTTTGTACCCGCATGGCGGCGCGCCTGATTTAGCTTCACTTTTCCCTTTTCATCACGCTCAACGACCACCAGATCATTCAAGCCAATAACCTCACCGCTTTCAAGGGCATCAAGGCTTTCACGCGCTTTTTCGGCTGTGCCGATGTCTTCAAAGGCTAATACTACAAGTTCAGACATGGCAGTTACCTTCCCGCTGTTTGAATGGCGAATTTAATTAGACAGGGATTTTAGCTTCTGTAAGGGTATTTGGCGATAAATCTGCTGGGGTGGCGCTTAAAGCCGGGTTTCGCGGCGGCGAAAGCGCGGCGGCGATGCAGCCCCACCATAGAACCTGAAAGTGGAGCAGCGTGTAGGGATAGTGATCCAGCCAACCGACGGCGGCCAGCGCTACAAAAGTGCTCGCTAAGGCGACCCGGTACATATTGTGGGTTGCGCGGATCATGCGAACTGCCGCGAAGAAGCCTGATAAGACGGCGATACCCAGCATGATCATGCCGGGAGTGCCAAGCTCTGACCATGCCAGAAGAAAGACGTGATGCACATTATCGCCGCGTAAATCGTAAAACGTGAATTGCAGATAAAAGCTGGCGCGCCAGGGAAAATTGCCGATGCCGAAGCCTGTGAGCGGCGCTTGCCCGATGGCTTTCAGAGCATATTCCATGAACACGATGCGATCCGAAATGGAACGCATCTCGATGCCTTCTTCGCCTGTGCCCGCGCGCGCCGAAAGCAGATCGCCATATTGCGAAACAAAAGCTATTGTAACGATCACGCAAATGGCGGCCGTGATCACCGCCAGGATCAGCATTTGCCGCTGTCGTAATTTGCGCCAGCCGAATAAAAGCAGCAGACAGCCACCGAAGAACACGCCGCCCCACGCTGCCCGCGAAAAGGTGAGCAGCAGCGCGTAAAGGCCGAGCGGCAAAATGCAAGTAGCAAGAATGCGTCGCCAGCGTCGTTCTGAAACCAGCCATGATGCGGCGGCTAACAGACTAACCATGAGAAACCCCGCCAGCAGATTGACGTGTGGCAGCAGCCCAAATGGGCGAACGAAGGTGATTTCGCCTGCGCGCACAATTGAAATCGCCGGGCGTAAGCGCGTTATACGGAAATTCGCCTAAGGCGGTTAGCCCAATTGCCCCGCCTGCCCGCGCCTGAAGCAGCGTGAGCAGCGAATTCCAGACCAGCCCGAAAACCAGCGCGCTGACGACCTTAGCGGGTGGTACCTGCAAACAGGCGAGCGCGGCGGCAAACAAGATGGCTGTGCCGAATTGCAGGGCTGCGGTTGCTGCCACTTCAGGGTGCTGAACGCGCACAAATGCCCATGACTGCGAGAGAAAAGACCATATCACCAGCAGAAGCAGCACGCCTAGCCACAGCGCGCGCAGTTTGCTTTCTGCAAATTTACGTATCCCCGGCGCGCCTGCAAGCAGCCACCAGAAAATCGTCCAGATCAGGGGGATGAACAGCACAAAGCGAGTCACATATAAGCGACTGAAGAAGGGCAGGAAATCGCCAAAGCGCAGCCAGACCGGGGCTAACAGGAAGGCGGCGATTACCCCAATTTCAGCCATGCTGCGGCGAAAATGCTGCGGTTTCTGCATTAAGAAGGTTATCCGGCTGGAACAGGCACAATCTAGAGCATATTTCAAAATCTTAAAACTGCACAAACTCCTAGCGCGGAAAGATGGATTCGCTGCAGGCTGATTAAACACTTGCTAACTACTTGCATTACGCGATATTTCTATGATAGAATTAGAACAGATGTTCAAATGTGGTTGGATGGTTGAAAAATGAACAATATCGCAGCGGTATTTCCGGGCACAGGCGGTGCAGCAGATATTGATCGCGCCAAATATCAGAAAGTGCATGATGCCATTGTCGCCACGCTTAAAGAACATGGCCCCGCATCCATCATCGAACTTTTTGAGGGCGTGAAGGCGCATTTACCAGCAGATTTCAAAGGGCCAGTGCAGTGGTACACTTTTTCGGTGAAGCTGGATATGGAAGCACGGGGCGAATTAGAACGGGTGCAGGTCAACCGCATCCATCGGGTACGTTATAAGGCGCAATGCTTCCATCCTCAGGCAGGCTGAAAGTCATCAATGGGTAGGAAAATGTGATGTTTAACAAAATTGATGCGACCGTGTTGTTCGTCAAAAACCTTGATAACTGTACAGCCTTCTACCGGGATGTACTTGGCCTTGAGGTTACGTTTAGCGACGACGTTTCGATCGGCTTTCGCGTAGAAGGTCAGGATTTCCTGCTGCTCAAATTTTCATCGGCTGTAGAGATGATTGGCGAAGAAGCCATATCTTCAAATGATGGCGGAGCGTGTAGGGTGCTTTTGTGCGCCGGAGTTGAAAACGTTGATGCTGTTCACGCTGCGTTGGAAGCAAAGGGTGTGGCTTTCATCAGACCGCCAATTAACCAACCATGGGGCAGACGAACTGCCTACTTCGCCGATCCAGAAGGCAACCTCTGGGAAATCTTCCAGAATCTGTAGTTCAATTTAAGCGCGCCAGCGCCCATTCTGCATGGGGCTGAATTAGGGGGGCTGCGTTTTTACGCAGTTTCTCCAATGCTGGTATCAGCGCTTTGTTGCCTGAATTGCCAGCGGCAACACAAGCATTGCGGATCAGGCGTTCAACCCCGGTGCGCTGCAGTGGGGAACCAGCAAACTGCCCCTGAAATCCAGCCTCATCCATCGCTAGAAGGTGGGCGAGGGGCGGCGCGGCGCGGTCAGGGGTGATCGGCGCAAACGCATATTCGCGGGAAAGCGGCGCGAATCGCTGGAACGGGCAGACATCGTTGCAAATATCGCAGCCAAAGATCCAGTTTCCGAACTTTTCGCGCAGTTCCGGCGCGATTTCACCTTTATGCTCTATCGTCCAATAGCTAATGCATAAGCGCGCATCCAGCACAAACGGCTTTGGAAAAGCGCCGGTTGGGCAGGCGCTCATACAGCGCGTGCAGGTGCCACACATGTTGTGGCGGGGAAAGGGCGGGTCGTATACGTCTAGCTCGCTGCCTAACAGCACCTCACCTATAAAAAACAGGCTGCCATAACGCGGGTGGATCAACATGGTATTTTTGCCAGTGAAGCCCAGACCCGCCGCTTGCCCGTGACTGCGTTCCAGAATCGCGCCGGTATCCACATACCAGCGGGCTTCACAGCCGGTTTCCGATGCCAACTGCGCTGCCAGCAGTTTCAGGCGCTCACCGATGATCACATGATAATCTTGCCCCCAGGCGTAGGCTGCAATGCGTCCGCGCGCAGGATCGGTAAGGATGGCTTCCGGTATAAGGGTTCGATAATCCAGCGCGACTACCAGCAGGCTTTGGATGCCGGGCATAATCACGTTGAGATCGCGCCTGCGCGCCAGGCGATCAGGCCGCGCCATGTAGCCCATACCGGCATACATTTCGGCGCTCACCCAGCGCTCGTAGGCTTCCAGCGTAGGCGAAGGCTGGGCGTGGATAATGCCCACGCGATCAAATCCTTGCTTTAGGGCAAGGGCGCGAACGTACTCAGCCTTGAGAAAGGTCATCGTCGCTTGAGGGCGCGCGGCTGACTTCGGCGATGCGCGCGCGGGTCAACTGCATGAGTGACTGCACTGTCACCCGTAAATCTACGCCGCGCTGCCCGCCGCTAACCATGATGTGCTGGTGGTTCATGGCGGGCTGATCGAGCAGTACCATCCAGTTTTTGTGCGTGAGCGCCAACGCGCCAATACCGCCAACTTTTAAGCCGGTGAGCGCTTCGGCATCTTTGTGCGCCGCCATGTGCACTTTTTTCACGCCTGCTGCGGCAGCCACTTTTTTCAGGTCTAGCTGGCGATGGGCAGCGATCATGACCAGTATTGGCTTGCCCCCTTGCTCTGGTTCAACCACCAGCGTTTTGTAGACGATATCCGCCGGCATCCCAAGCACTTCAGCAATTTCCTCAGCATCGCGCAGTTCGTCTGGAAATTCGATCACCTCATAGGGAATCTTGTGCTGCTCCAGCAGTCGCATCGAGTTCAGTTTATTTTTCACAATTTTTTCGGGCATAGTGTCAAACGAACAGGGTAAACGTGTGCCATAATTGTAACCAACTTAGAGCAGGTTCCCTATGTACGAATGATCATCCCAAGCGTATTAGCGATTCTAATCCCTCTGCTGTTCCTGTATTGTATTGCCGCGCTGGATGTGCGTACTCAAAAGCGACGGCGATTGCTCATTACCGCATTTGTCTGGGGCATTATCGCTTTCACGATCGCCTATATCATCTTTACCGCGCTGGTGAATAACCGGATATTGACTCTTCACCAGATTGTCTCGGTGGGCACGCCGCTGACTGAAGAACTGCTGAAGGCAGGATGCCTTTTCATTCTGGCGATAAAATTGCAAATTCGCTCGGCGGTGGATGGCGCAGAATTTGGCTTTGCGATAGGCACTGGCTTTGCGATTGTCGAAAACCTCTTATATCTCACTTCTACAATGCCTGAAGTTGCGCTGGAAACTTCGCTGGCACGGGTGCTTTCTACAAACTTGATGCACGGTATGACCACTGGCCTTGTTGGCGCAACGATAGGCAGCAATTACTATCGCCGCCGCCGGGTTTTGCAAGTGCGTACCGCACTGGCTTTGCTGCTGGCGGGGAGCATTCATATCATTTTTAACCAGATCGTTTTATATGCTTCCGGCGTTTCGCTGGTGGCTATCGCCATCGTCTTTGGCCTATCGGGGTTAGCCCTGCTTCTTTTTGTGATTACGCTGGCGATGAATGCTGAGCGCGACTGGATTGAAAGCCAGTTGCAGCAAGACGGCGTTCCTGCCGGGGAAAGAATGGCGATTGTAAACCCCGGACTGTTTGCCGAATTGCTGGCAAAACAGAAAATCGGGCTGGATGAAAACCAGATGAAACTGCTGAACGAGTATGTTCAGCTGCGCGGCGAAAAAGCGCTTCTAACCCGCAAAATTTCTCTTAACGAGCACGCTGAAATTGACTCGGGGCTGCAACAGCAAGAGTTTGAGATCACCCGCAAGCTCGATAGATTAAGCCGGGAGATGGGTTTTTACCTGCGGATGATCGTTCGGGTGCTGCTGCCATCTGCGGAAGATAATAGATGGATCGTGCTGAGTAAAGAACTGGGCTTAACCACCGAACCGCTGATACAGGCGCTGGTGATGATGGGCGAGCGCCAGAGCGCGCTATCTAATAAAGAGCTGCTGGCGCGGCGGCGGGCGCTGGATCATTCCCCATTGTTCAACGTGCTTTTACCCGCAGAGTTGGACGATATTAGCATTTTGCTGGATCAGGTGGTGGTTACTACAGGCGAAAATGTAGAAATTCAAGGCCATTACGATGGACGCCTGTTTATTGTTGCTGCGGGGAAATTGGAAGCGCACGTAGTGGACGCTTTTGGCGTGGAAACCACCCTCGCCATCTATACCTTAGGCGGTACGTTCGGCGAATTGAGTTTGATTGACCTGAAACCGCATCCAATGGTGGTTAGCGCTATTGAAGATTCGCTGCTTTACACATTATCCCGCGACCAGTTCATTACCCTGATCGCCGCTCGCCCACAGGTGAATTTCCGGCTATTGAAGGAAATGTCGGCATATATTCGTGATCAAACAGAGTTGATCACGCTTGTGCGTTATCTGGGGTTCAAAAATTTACCAGCACAGGTTACGGACGGAAAAACGGTACTGCCGCGAACTGTCTCGGCTCTGCCGGGCGACTAATCCTGAGAGGGGTTCGGTTCCCCCGGCGTGTCGGGCTGGGACTCTGATGGGCGTACATCCATTGCTGTCGTCAGCATCGCGCTCATGATGCCCGAAATGTAATTGACCGCGCTGATCGCCCGATCATAGTTCAGGTTGGTCGGGCCGACGACACCGACCGCGCCGCTGGTTTGACCGGGGATGCCGTAGCGACTGAGGATCATGGTGAGGTGGCTCAATTCTTCCCAGCGCCCATTTCCGGCAATCACCACCTGCACATCGCGGTTTTTCGAGAACAGCACTTCGTTGAGGATGCCACTTAAAAATTCGCGTTCTTCAACGACGCGCACCGCTTGCTGCGCCCCCCGGCTGTGATTGAACGAGGTAATCAGATCGCTAAGCCCATCTCGATAGACCATGCGCGCCGGTTCGGATGCTTGCCGGGACATGATATCGCGGCATAGTTCTGCAATTTCGCGTTCCAGAAGCGGAAGTTGGGCACAGCGCAGACGCACTTCGTTGGCGGTTGCATCCGGGCAAATGGCGTTGATGCTATTGGCGCACTCGCTAAGCCGCTGTTGGGGCACCGGCTCGGCAAGGGAGAGCATTTGCTGAACAACCGCGCCTTGATTCAGCACCAGCACCATCAAGACCAACCGCCCTTGTATGGAGATCAGCTCAAGGTGTTTGAAACGGCTGGTTTCGGCGGCGGGTGGAGTAACCAGCGCTGCCGTTTGTGTAGCGCGGGAAAGGGCGGTGGCGACAGCGTTCATCCAGGCCTCAGTGGCAATGGGCGCGTTTTGCAACCGCTGGTTAATGCGCGATACGTCGTCACTGCTCAAATCGCTGGAGTTCAACAGATTTTGCACAAAGTAGCGGTAGCCGCTTTCAGTGGGCACGCGCCCGGCTGAGGTATGAGGGGCAGCGATGAATCCCAATTCTTCCAGCACCATCATTTCATTACGGATGGTGGCGCTGCTGACGTGCAGCACGAAAGAATCAACCAGAGATTTAGAGCTAACAGGTTCGGGCGTTTGTGAATAGGCTCTGATGATCAGCCGAGAATTTCTTCTTGCCGGCGGGTAAGACTGGGGAGTTCTGTTTCGTCTATACTCATGGTTCACAATTCTCAAAACGACCCATATGGCAGGCTTCATCTTGATAAAATGGGTGATGTTTTGAGCTAAGCTTCAATGGTAATATACCATGCATAGCAGGTGACGTCAAAGCATAAGGCAAGGGAGTAGATGGCGCTCATGGCGGCAAAATTTAGCGAAGTTACAACTGAAAGTTTTCAGAGCGATGTGCTGCGTTCCAATCAGCCGGTGCTGGTTGATTTTTGGGCAGAGTGGTGCGGCCCTTGTAAGATGATTGAACCGATTGTTGAGCAGATTGCCATTGAACAGTCTGGTAAGCTCAAGGTAGTGGCGATGGATACCGATGCCCACCCTGACGTGCCGATTCAGTACGGCATTATGAGCATTCCGACGCTGATTTTGTTCAAAGGCGGCGAGCCTGTGGTGCGGATTACTGGCTATCAGGCAAAAGATCGTATCGTCAGCCAGATTCAACCACACCTGAGCTAAAGTTGTTCACTCGAAAAACAAAGAGGCGTTCCTTGCTGCAAGGAACGCCTCTTTTGATTCTGCGCTAGGGCACTTTATGCATCTACACTTTCCATAAAAGCGATCAGATCTGCTTCATCGGTGAAGCAGTGATTGACCATATACACCCCCGCCCAATGGTTGTAACAGCTTAGATATGGTGCATCATAATTTTCAGGATGGTAGGCGCGATCAAAGAACTCATCGCGGGAGATCCACTGTTCGTCAACCATGAAGCCGAACAAATAGCCATTCAGGAACAAATAGGCTGTGAGCGTGAATACTGCTGTGAATGTGGTGAGGCTGATCAGCAGCGCGCGCCAGTGGGATTTTATGAAGCGCATTTGATATTCCCCTGCCAACGTTCTTTCTACCATTATATTTCTGAGAAATATGCGGCGGCATAAAGATGATTTTGGCAAGGGGCAATTTGCTGTAATGCGCGGTGATATGCGGGGTTTCTATCACCGCGCCAGTTCAACTGATCATAACTGAAGCCGTTGATTTGAAATGCGCACCATCGCTGTTTGCAAATGCCTGCGATCTAGGCTTTCACCCCATTCCGCGTCTGTGCCACCAGCTCTCTGCTGCGCATTTGCAAAACGGTTATGTCAGTTAACGGCGTTACCATGTTGAATCCCCGCGCCGCCTGCCGGATGGCATTTTCAACGTTACCCGCCTGAACACCGGTTAATAAATTGTATTTTGCCGCGACTTCCAGAACGTGATCGGTTGCCGCAATCAGGCGCGGATCATCAAAATCAGCGCGTTTGGCGAGACCGAGGCTGAAGCTGAGATCAGAAGGCCCAACATACAAGCCGCTCAACCCTTCTACTGAGGCAATTTCCTCAAGGTTTTCGATAGCTTCTTTCGTTTCAATCAGCGCGATAGTCAGCACTGTGTCATTGGCCTGCTGCACGTAGTCATCGCCGCCATAGATCAATGCGCGTGCCGGGCCGTAACTGCGCGATCCAAGTGGGGGATAACGGCAGGCGCTGACAAAGGCTTCAGCCTGTTGGCGCGTGCTGATCATCGGGCAAATTACGCCATATGCCCCGGCATCCAGCGCGCGCATCAGCAATCCGGGATCATTCCACTGAACCCTAATTAACGGAACGGTGTTAGTAGTAGAGATGGCTTGCAGCATACTGACCGCAGTATCAAAGCCGATAAGTCCGTGCTGCATATCCACCAATAATGAGTCAAAATCTTCATGCGCCATCAATTCAGCGGTTAGCGGGCTGGGAATGGTTAGCCAGCCGTTGATGATGGTTTGGTTGGAGCGCCGCAGTTCAATCAGTCGGTTTGGTCGCATAGGAATTTCTCGCTTATTGACGATTTCGCAATCATGAATTAGGCTCAACGGCGTTATAATCTGCCTCACAACACTGTAGAAAAGCCTGTGATAAGGACAAAAAATGGGTCTTGACCCCAAAATTGAAGAGCTTCGCGAGCGGCGCCGCCAGGGGCAATTAGGTGGCGGTGAAGAACGAATCAAGCGCCAGCATGATGCTGGACGGAACACTGCCCGCGAACGACTGGATATTTTGCTCGATCCCGGCACTTTTCGCGAACTAGATGCTTTTGTCAAACACCGCTCAAGCAGTTTTGGGCTTGAAAATCAGAAATATCCTGGCGACAGCGTGGTGACAGGCTGGGGCACGATCAATGGCCGCCTGGTTTACGTGTTTTCGCAAGATTTCACGATTATGGGCGGCAGCTTGAGCGAAGTGCATGCTGAGAAGATTTGTAAGGTGATGGAAATGGCTACCCGCACCGGGGCGCCTCTCATCGGCCTGAACGACAGCGGCGGCGCGCGTATTCAGGAAGGCGTGGTCAGTCTTGGCGGCTATGCCGATATTTTTCTACGCAATACGCTCGCCAGCGGCGTGATTCCGCAGATTAGCGTGATCATGGGGCCATGCGCCGGGGGTTCGGTGTACAGCCCGGCGCTGACTGACTTCATCTTCATGGTTAACGAAACCAGCTACATGTTCATCACCGGGCCAGATGTGGTTAAGCAGGTGACGCATGAAGACGTGACCTTTGAAGAACTGGGCGGCGCTTCGGTACATGCTACAAAAAGCGGCGTGTGCCATGTGGTGGGCGAAAACGAAACCCAAACGCTGCTGCTGGTGCGCGAAATGCTGACTTATCTTCCGCAGAATAATATGGAAGACCCGCCGTTTCAGGCGACTAAAGACGATCCGCTGCGGGCTGATGCCGAGCTTGATACTATCATTCCAGACAGTCCTAATAAGCCATACGACATCAAGGAAATCGTCAATCGCATTGTAGATGATGGCGTGTTCTACGAGATTCAACCGGAATACGCGGCTAATATTGTGGTCGGGTTTGCCCGGTTGGGTGGTCACAGCGTAGGCATCGTCGCCAATCAGCCAATGGTGCTGGCCGGCGTGCTGGATATTAAAGCCAGTGAAAAAGCCGGGCGCTTCATCCGTTTCTGCGACTGCTTCAATATTCCGATCATCACTTTAGTGGATGTGCCCGGTTACTTGCCCGGCACCGCGCAGGAACATAACGGCATCATTATGTCGGGTGCGAAACTGCTTTACGCCTACTGCGAAGCAACTGTGCCGAAGCTGACGGTGACGGTACGCAAGAGCTATGGCGGCGCGTACTGCGTCATGAGCAGTAAGCACACGCGCGGCGATTTGAATCTGGCATGGCCTACAGCCGAAATTGCGGTGATGGGCCCGGAAGGCGCGGTAGAAATTATCTACCGCCGTGATTTGAAAGAAGCAGATGATCCGGCGGCGCTTAAAGCCCAACTTGCTGGCGAATATCGCGAGCATCTTGCTAACCCTTACATTGCTGCCGAGCGCGGCTTTGTGGATGATGTGATCGAGCCGCGTGAAACCCGCGCCCGCCTGATCAACGGCCTTGAGGTGTTTCAAAACAAGCGTGATAACAACCCGCCCAAGAAACACGGCAATATCCCCCTGTAGGGCGGAGAGAAAACGATGAGCAGCAGCGAACAATCGCAAACTTCCATTAAGAAGATATTGATTGCTAATCGCGGTGAAATTGCCGTGCGCATCATCCGCGCGTGTCGTGATTTAGGCATCAAGACCGTCGCCGTTTATTCTGATGCTGACCGGGCAAGTTTGCATGTGCGCTATGCCGATGAAGCGGTACACATTGGCCCGCCGCCGCCGCGCGAAAGCTATCTGGTTGGCGAGAAAATTCTCGAAGCGGCAAGGAAAACTGGCGCAGACGCCATTCATCCTGGTTATGGCTTTTTGAGCGAGCGCGAATGGTTCGCGCAAGCTGTTGCGGATGAGGGGATCATCTTCATCGGCCCGCCGCCGAGCGCTATCGCCACGATGGGCGATAAGCAGTCTGCGCGCGAAGCGGTGAAGAAATACGGCGTGCCTGTCGTGCCGGGCACAGAACCGGGCATGCGCGACGATGAAATTCTGGCGGCGGCAGCGCAAATCGGCTTTCCGGTGATGGTTAAAGCCTCAGCAGGCGGCGGCGGCAAAGGGATGCGCGCGGTGTATTCTGCTGAAGAACTGCCGGAAGCGTTAGCGATGGCGCGGCGCGAAGCTGAAGGCGCGTTTGGCGATGGCACGGTGTATCTGGAAAAGATGATTGTTGGTGCGCGGCATATTGAATTTCAAGTGCTGGCGGATATGCACGGAAACACGATCCATCTGGGTGAGCGTGAATGTTCTATCCAGCGCCGCCATCAAAAGCTGGTTGAAGAATCGCCCAGCCCATTTATGGATTCTGACTTGCGGCGGCGCATGGGCGAAGCGGCGGTGCTGGCGGCACAATCCGTTGGCTATATAAACGCGGGCACAATTGAATATCTGGTTGATAAAGATAAAAACTTCTACTTCATGGAGATGAACACCCGCTTGCAGGTAGAACATCCCGTGACCGAACTGGTGACGGGCATAGACCTGGTTAAAGAGCAGGTGCGTATCGCCAGAGGGCGGCGCATGGGGCCAACCGAAAGCCTGACTGAGCCGAAAGGCTGGGCGATGGAATGCCGCATTAACGCCGAAGACCCGTATAACAATTTTCTGCCATCCGTCGGGCAAATTTCGACGCTGATTATGCCGACTGGGCCGGGCGTGCGCGTGGACAGCGGTGTGTATGCTGGCTATGCCATCACGCCCTACTATGACAGTATGATTGCCAAGCTGATCTGTTGGGGGGATGACCGCCCTGAAGCTATACTGCGAATGCGCAGCGCGTTGGAAGAATTCACGATTATGGGCGTGAAACATAATGTTCCCTTCCACCAGAACCTGCTAAACAGCTTTACGTTTATTGCAGGCAGGCTGGATACTAAGTTTGTTGAAGAACGCTTCAGCATGACTACCTATGAAACTGCGCCCGAAGATGCTGATCTGGAGACGGCGGCGATTGCCGCGACGCTGTACGCGCATCGCCAGCGCCAGCTTGCGGGGCAGGTGGTTGGCCGAAACGAGCGCGACACCAGCAATTGGAAATGGCTATCGCGCTGGGAACGGGTGCATAAATGAAATACGTGACCGTTTTGAACGGTAAAACCTACGAAATCGAGATCGCCAAGGATGGTTCGCTTACTGTAAATGGCGAACCGCGAACGGTGGATTTCCTCACGCTTGGGCCATCGCTGTATTCGGTCATTCGCGATAACGCCAGTTATGAAGTGGTGATCGAGGAACGTGAAGAAGGCTACGAAGTTTTGATGCGCGGAAAACTCTTCACTGGCGATGTGCTGGACGAGCGCGCGCAGCTTTTGGCATCCCGCCGGGGCGGCCTGTCTGCGGACAGCGGCGAAATCTCGATTAAATCGCCGATGCCGGGGCTGGTGGTCGCCGTGCAAGTGAGTGAAGGTCAGGAAGTGCAGGCCGGGCAGACCATTCTGATCCTTGAAAGCATGAAGATGCAGAATGAGCTAAAAGCGCCGCGCGCAGGCACAGTACAGCGTATCAGCGCCAGCGCGGGGCAGACGGTTGAGCAGGGCAAGCTGCTGATCACGATTGTATAGTTCTTCAGAATCTACAATTCCATACAGCCTATGATCCAGCGAACGCACAGCAGCGCGCCCGCTAGTTTGTGATGATATACTAACGCGTTAATGGCTTCTGGCGTTGTAGGCTCAAGTTTCTTGAAATTCTCCCGCAAAATTATCATTGATGCATTGTTTATCAGCGTGCTGGCAGTTTATATCCTCGCTGGTACGGCGCTGACGCCATTTCATGCCGATGAAGCTACGCAAATTTATATGAGCCATGATTTCGCCTACCAGTTTTTGCAAGGCGATCTGAATCAGGTCATTTATCACGACCCCCCGATCAGCCCGCAAGAACAGGCTTTGCGGATGATCAATGGCAGCGTCAATAAGTATCTGGTGGGTTTGGCGTGGCATCTGGCTGGCTTTAGCGTTGAGCAGCTTAATGAGCAGTGGGATTGGGGCGCGGACTATCATTACAACATGACCACCCATCACGCGCCATCTCAAGCGCTGCTAATGGCATCACGCATCCCTTCAGCGGCGCTGCTGGCGACGGGCGTGCTTTGGATATTCCTGATTGGCATCCAGCTTGGCGGGCGGCCTACCGCCTATCTTGCCAGCCTGTTTTATGCGCTCAATCCGCTGCTCTTGATCAATGGCCGCCGCGCTATGATGGAAGGCAGCTTTATCGCCTTTACGCTGCTCGCGGTGCTGGCAGCTATAGGGTGGATCAAGGCATCCGATAACCGCATCTGGCTGGCAGCGATGCTTTTCGGGATCGCTTCCGGGCTGGCGCTTTCCAGTAAGCATACGGCGCTGTTTGTTGTTATTCCCCTGTTCGCGGCATGTTTTTTATCGGCGCTGGCGCGTTCAATTCGGAAAAATACGCGGCAAGCCGGGATTCGCGCGTTGGTCAGTTTGCTGCTGACTGGCGTATTGACAGCGCTGGTTTTCTACTTCCTGAATCCGGTTTGGTGGGGCGATTCGCTGGCACGGGCAGGCGAAGTGTTAGCGGCGCGGGGTCAGCTTTTGAGTGGGCAAACAGCAGCATTTGGCGGTTATTCAGATATTGGCGCGGCGGCTTCAGGATTTTTCAGACAAGCGTTTATCGGGCTGGCGCAGTATTTTGAGGTCGCGGGCTGGGAAAATCACATTGGCGATCAGATCGTGGCCTATGAAGCATCGCCGTGGAGAGGCATCGCCATCGGCGGAAGCACAGTTGGCGGCCTGATTTTATTCGCGCTGACGCTGGTTGGCCTTGCGCGCCTATTCTTAAAGCCTTCTGCTGCTTACGGTGTACGTGTGGTTGTGCTGGTTTGGGCGGCAGCGGCACTGGCTTCTACATTACTGCTTACACCGCTGGAGTGGGGACGCTACTATCTTCCGGCGATTCCGGCTGTAGGGATGCTGGCGGCTTATGGGCTGGCAGAGGCGCTGACAGGAAAATTACGTGGACGTACTGGCTGAATTCGGCAAGATAGCCAGTGTTTTTGGCGTCGCCTTCTTTTCACTATGGGGTGCAGTGCCGGTAGGATTGGCATTAGGCTTAAGCCCAATTGTCATAGCCGCAACCTGCGCGGCAAGCTACGGCGTTGGCGCGTGGTTGGTGTTGTTTCTAGGGGAGCCGTTTCGACGATGGCTTTATAAACGCATCGGTCACAAACTGCCTGCCGATCCTAACAGCCGCACGCGGCGCATACTGGATAAGTATGGATCGCCGGGGCTAGGCGCTATCGCGCCAGTGACTTTGGGAGCGCAGCTTGGCGCGCTGGTTGGGCTGATGATGAATATGCCGCGCGGCAGGCTGTTTTTTGCATTATTGGCTGGCGGGCTGGTGTGGTCTATTCTGTTTACACTGGCGTTTGTGCTGGGGCTTGCTGGCGTGCAGGCGGTGGCACAGTAAACCCTCTTTAAAAATTTGCCCTCTGTATTTCTCGCATAAAATTTATTTTGCGTATATATTTTCTCTAGCGTATCGGGATTGATAAGGGGCTGCTCATGACCGCAATACAAAGTCGGTTAAGCAAAACAATTCTGCCATTGATGGTCATCGGTTTTATGCTGGCGCTGCCGCTGGTGGCTATGGCGCAAGACAATAGTGGCATGTTTGGCGTTCTCGCCGGCGGAACAATTTGGCTTGTTTGCTGTTTGGCGATTTTTATCCTTGATATCGCAATCCTGATCTGGGTCTATCAGGATGCGAATAAGCACGGCGCAAATGGCGTCCTTTGGGCGGCAATTGTGTTCTTTGGCAGTCTGGTCGGGCTGCTGCTGTACTTTGCAATCGGCCGCAACCAAAGAACTGTTTAATCCTGAAAGGTGAAAGAGGGGATGAGGCGCTAAAAGCGCCTCATTTTTTATAACGCTGCAACCGCCGCGCCCAGTTTTCCCATCACCGCTTTGGAATTAAACTTCTTCCACAACGCGCCAATATCCCCGCGCAGGCTTTCATGTTCTAACGCCAAACTCTCAAGATAGGGCTGTATTCCTGCTTCCACTTCCGCCGGAAGTTCTGGAAGCAGGGCATTGATGACGCCGGTTGCGGTCACAATATCTTGCATACGCCCAAGATGATCCTGAAAATTCGCCAGTTCCTTATTGAAATCTTTGATCTGGCTGCCCAATACATCGTCAAATAGCGTGGAGGCGTAGCGCAGGCGTTTGAATTCAATACGCAGGGCATGAAGCTGGTCATCTGCAGCTTCGGCCAGCACGCTGTCATAAGCACGCACGGTAGCAAGGTGTTCGTAAATCAGCGGCGGCAGGGCGTGGCGAATCTGGATAGGGCGCACGCTGCTATCATCCAGTTTGCGCGCGCCACTTTCGGGTGTACAGACAAATGCCGCGAAATCGGCAATAAAGCGGTTGTAGCGATTTTTTTCCAGCAGGCGCAGTAGGTGATACCGGGCAACGGCGCGTTCCTGCTCGATCTGCTCGATTAAGGCATCTAAAGCGGATTGCTGCAAATCATCAGATTTGAGCGTTCCCTTGTATGCCTGAAGGTGTTCCAGCAGCACATCATGATCGCGTACTGCGCCTAAGGCACGGGCGATACCGCGAAGCTCATGCTGATATGCACGCACAACTCTGGATTTATAGTAGCCTTCCAGCAAGCGTAGTGTGCTGCGGATGCGCCGGGTGGCAACACGCATATCGTGAACGGCGTTCGCATCTTCCCCGGTAACCACACCGGGCTGATTTTGGATTAACTGAATGAGCTGGCGCAGCATGACTTTTCTTCCGGCTTCAGCCATTCTGTCTTCGCCGGAAAGCGGCTGCTCCTGCTCGCGCAAATCATCAAGCAGGGTATCGGAAGGGTATTCGATCATAAGGGGTTAACCTGTTCGATAGGCGAAAATCATACGCGCATCTTAGCTCAACTCGCAGCTATATCATGTAAATTTAACACAAACCGTAGGTTGTTCTTAAAACTGAAGCTGCTTCAAAATTTCGCGGAAGAAATCCACAACGTTCAGGTTAGGATTGTTGATGATTTCACGCAGCCCGTTATTGAGCACTGCCCATTGATAAATCTGAATCATCAGCAAAAGGGGGATGCCCAGACTGACCACCCGCAGCGGCAGTCTGGCTACTGCCACCGAAATTGGCGCATCGGAAAGCTCGGTAAGCTGCTGGCGTTCGGCAACTACCTGTAAGCGCTGCATGTTCATATCGTCGCGCATACCGTTTAACTGAACGTAGTGGTACAGCGTTTCAAATCGGGAAGCCGACTCCCGATTCAGGTGATCGTGCCATGATTGATCGAGTAGGCTGATTTCTTGATTTAAGCTGTTAATTTTCCCGTCAATAGCTTCCAGTTGGTTTGCGAGCGCCACGCTGTGTGCGTCCCGCCAGCTGCGCTGCCCGCGTGAATAAGGCAGGCGCACCAGCACAAAGTAATGGGCATACAGCAAAACCAGCGGTATCAGAATGCTAAACAGCAGAATACGCCCTAAATCTTGCGGCAATCGCGGCAGCCGTCCATCAATCAGCGCCTGCGTGAACGGCACGGCAAATAAATACAGCGTGATGATCATGATGATCAGAAAGCCGATGGGCAGCCGCGCCACCAGTTCGTCACGATCATGGGCTGACAGCCCAGATTGGGCGATCACGTAGGCGTACATCGCCAGTAAAGCCAGAATGATCAGGTAAAAAGGAAAGGCCACGATCAACGCCAGCGCCTGCTCACTGGTTTCAATGAAGGCGCTACCTTGCTGCATGATACCTTGCCCCAGCGTAGCCAGCACCGTGCTGCCGCCGAACAGCACATATGCGGGAAGCGCCAGCGCCAGTACACACACGATCAGCATCAAATCCATATCGGAGATCGAACGGAAGAACTGCGCCAAACGCGGCGGCAGTTTGTCCATGAGTAAATCTGGCAGAAAACGCTGGCGAATGCCCAGCCCGCTGGTGTAGATCAGATAGCTCAAGACGACGGCCAACAGCAAAATGATCGGCGCAATCGCTAGAATCGCCAGGTTGGTGGCGGCACTGGTCAGCAGCGTTGCTGAGCGCAGGTCAGATCGTTCCACAATACGCCGCACAATCAACAGCACGATGACCAGCAGCGCCAGCGGCGCAAGCACTCTCGCCAACCGCAGCCACAGCGTGGTTGTACTTAACCGGTCGTTATAGCGGCGAATCCACATAAATTGAATCAGGGTGTAGTAGATGATCGCTGAAACGCCAACAGCGATGGTGTATAACGGGTCATTCCACAGTGTGAAAACGTCCGGTTGCAGCAGGCGTGCCAGCAAATTGCCGAAGAAGAAGGCGCACATGGCGGCAGCAAGCGCCTCATTCACCAGCAGTAGAACCTGTTCCCAGATCGGGATATGCGTCGAGAATACAGGATAAAACCAGCGTGTGAGGGTGAGGACAGCGCGAATCATGATCAGCGCGATCATGATCAGCGCGAGGCTGAGGATATAGAACAACGGGCTATCTTTGCCGGTAGTGGGTAAACCGATCGTGTAGCGCAGTATTCCTAACCATGTGATGCTGCTCATCCAGTAGATCAGCACATACAGCGCATGACGGCGGCTGAATGGCCTGCCAAGCACGCGGCGTTGAAGGCGCGGCGAGATGGCGACGATCAAGAGTAAAATCACGCTTGCGCTTAGCAGGAAAAATTCCAACCAATCGCTTTGCAGCACCTGAATTGCCGCCGCCGCGATGCCAAAGCCGAGCAGCCCCGGCAGGATCAGGCGATCAACCAGTCCAAGAGGCTGGCCGGTGTCCTCTTTGTTGATGCTAAGCGCCTGCATGAATTCGCGGGTGATGCGTCGCGGGTCGCGCTGCTGCTCGCTCATAGCCCTGCCTGTTGTGCTGTCATAGGGATCATGTTACCGCAGGTTTGCAAAATACGCGGGGAATTGAATGTTGAAAGCACCTTATAGCTAGTTCGCCGCGCTTAAACGTATGCCATGCGCCGCCTGCAGATGCAAATAGCCTTGCCAGATTGGCCGATTGAAGTATTGTTAGCAGCGTATTTCGCGTAGTAAACAGGGTGATTTGTTGCAAGCACGCTGCACAACTGCCGCTTACGCCGCCGCGCTGTTCGCAATACTGCTCGGCGCATACCTGCTAATCTATACGGGCATCCCCGATTCTGCCGATGGTGATGCGTTGTTAGCGGTTTCTGCATCGCTGCTTCGTACCGGTAACCCCAATATTCATGCTGTCGCCTATGCAGATATGCTATTTCCTGTTGACAGCGCGCGCATGGGCACCTTTGGCGCGGACGGCGCGCTCTATAGCAAAAAGGGGATCACGCCATCGCTCGGCTTGCTGCCGTTTGTGCTTGCTGCCGATCTGCTGCCGTTTTTAAGCACTCGCGCCGCTGCCATGTTATTCAACCCGGTAGTCACCGCCGCGACGGCATTAGTGCTATTCGCTTTTTTGCGCCGCCTGAATTATGCGCGATGGGCAGCTTTTGCAGCGGGGCTGATCTATGGACTGGCGACGCTGGCCTTTCCCTATGCCCGAACGCTGTATGGCGAGCCGCTGGCTGCGCTACTGCTTTTGATCGCCGTGTATGGGCTTTACGAATACTGGCAGCGCGGACGTTGGAACTGGCTGACGGTTCTGGCGACTGCTATAAGTTTGCTGGTAGGCGTGAACACGATCTACGTGCTGCCTGCTGGATTGCTCGGCTTGTTGGCGTTTATTGAGGCCATGCGCCAGCGCAAATGGCGGCATGTGCTGGCGCTAACTGTGCCGGTGTTCATGCTTGCTGCCGCGTTTGGCCTGTATAACGCCGTTCGCTTCGGCAGCCCTTTCACAACCGGCTATCGCTTTAGCGACGGTGAGGGTTTCAGCTTCCCGTTTATGACGGGGGTATTTGGCCTCACTCTCAGCCCGTATCGCGGCCTGTTCTGGTATTCACCAGTGCTGCTGCTGGCGCTGCCGGGCTGGCTGACGCTGCGCCGCCAAACTTCCAAACTGGCGTGGCTGATTCTGGCGCTGGTGATGCTGCAACTGGTGATGTTTGCTTCGTGGTGGAGCTGGGACGGCGGCGTGACGTGGGGGCCGCGATTCATGCTGCCGGCTATCCCGCTGATGATGCTGGCGCTTGCCCCGCTGATCGTTGAAGCTGTCAAAAGGTGGTGGTTGGCGCTAATCCTGATCGGTTTTGTGGCGCTGTCCTTTTATATCCAGCTTCTCGGCGCCCTCTTTGACCATCTAACTTTTCTCTCATATCAGGTTAACGCGCTGTGGGGGGAGATATCACCCGCTGGCGC
The DNA here is from genome assembly GCA_001567085.1 of Chloroflexi bacterium OLB15. Lineage (GTDB taxonomy): Bacteria > Chloroflexota > Anaerolineae > Aggregatilineales > Phototrophicaceae > Flexifilum. Next base: position 75,764 of record LMZS01000157.1, on the reverse strand, counting down.
ACCGATTTTCTCGATCAACTGCTGACTGATCCTTACCAGAACGCGATCATCGGCCATACGGCGCTGCTGCTTTCTGGCTGGCCGCTGCTTGCCGGTTGGGCGCTGGAGGGCGCTTCGCCGCTGCTGTGGATTGCGCCGGTGATGTTGATCGCGATTGGGGTACTTGCGCTCGTCGTTCGTGCCATACCTGCAAAAATTGGCGGTGCGTTAATTGCTATGTTTAGTATCGGGGCGCTGCTGGTGGTCGGCGGCGCACGCTCGACCGCTGGCGGCGTGCAAAATATGACGGTGGTTTCTGCGGCGCTGCATCCGGCTGGAACTATATACGCCGCGACTACCTTGTTTGGCGACGGTTTGCTCGATCTTGAACAGCGCGTGCCGGCAGTAGCCGTCAATGCGCCGACTGCCCCGAATGATCGTGATGCGCGGCCTTTATGGGATTGGTCGCTGCAACAGGGGGATCGCCTGTGGTTGATTACATGGTTCGCCCCTGCCAATCCTGAAAACTGGCAGGAACGGGAATTGTGGGAACAGCAGGCATTTGTGCTGGAACGGCCGGTTCCGGATCACCGCGCGTTGTTATTCGATACTCGCTCGATTGATGCGGAACCACAGGCTGGCGGCTGGCAGTTTGGCGATATTGCGCTTGAAAGTATGCGAATACAGCCACATTCAGACGGCGTTTCCGTTGAATTGAACTGGCAGCTTGTTGGCAGCGCGGCTGACCCCGCATCGTGGTTTGTGCATCTGCTGGATGCTTCAGGCAATATCATCGCCCAGCAAGACCGCCAGCCATTAGGTGGCTATGCGCCCGTTCAGACATGGGAGCAGGGGCAGCAGGTCACTGATCGCCTGTTTTTGGCTGCGAATGGCGAAAATTACGCGGGGTGGTCGCTGCGTATTGGTTGGGTGAACGCGCAGGGCGAAAGACTGCCGACGCTGGAACCAGATGGCGCAGAAGTGCCGGATGGCTTTATTCTGGTTCCGCTGGAAAACGGATAGGTTGTTTCACGCGGGGTGGTCGCTGCGTATCGGCTGGTTATCTGAGGCATCCCCCATTTTTTAGGAATTGCGGTTGGTGTTGCGCTCTGTGGTATCGTTAAAGACAGCCTTCGGTGAGCGATCCAGGTGAGATACTTATGTTTGATGAAACGCCCCTTTCTGATGGCGGCCTTACGCCTGAAAACAACCAGATCCGCGAAGCTTTTGATCACTGGCAAGATACCACGCTGCGCCAAACCCTGCGCCGTATGCCTGAACGCAGCGAAACTTTTACAACCATATCTGGCGATCCCGTTCAGCGTGTTTATACGCCGTTAGATACTTCACAACAGGATTATCTGACCGATCTGGGTATGCCTGGCGAATATCCATTTACGCGCGGCATCCATGCTTCTGGTTATCGCGGCAAGCTGTGGACGATGCGCATGTTTGCCGGTTTTGGCACTGCTGAAGAAACCAATGCCCGCTACAAATATTTGTTAGAACAGGGCAATATGGGCTTGTCAGTGGCGTTCGATCTGGCGACGTTGATGGGCTATGACACCGACGCGCCGGAGGCACTAGGCGAATTCGGTAAATGTGGCGTAGCGGTCAGCTCGCTTAAAGATATGGAAATTCTGTTTGACGGTATTCCTCTGGGGGAAGTTTCCACCAGTATGACCATCAACAGCCCGGCGGCCATACTATGGGCATTTTATATCGCCGCCGCCGAAAAGCAGGGGGTTGCGCCTGAGAAACTGCGCGGTACGCTGCAAAATGATATTTTGAAGGAGTACATCGCCCAGAAAGAATATATCTTCCCGCCAGAGCCTTCAATGCGGCTGGTGGTGGATACCATCGAATATGCTGCTGAACGCCTGCCGCTGTGGAATCCCGTTAGCGTTAGCGGCTATCATATTCGCGAAGCGGGCAGCACAGCCGCGCAAGAGCTGGCTTTTACGCTGGCGGACGGCCTTGAGTACGTGCGCTGGTCGCTCAATCGCGGCCTTGACATTGATGCGTTTGCACCGCGCATCAGCTTCTTCTTCAACGTTCACAACGACTTTTTCGAGGAGATCGCTAAACTGCGCGCGGCACGTCGCATCTGGTCGCGAGAGATGGCGCATACCTTTGGCGCCCGCGATCCACGCTCTTTGCTGATGCGCTTCCACACGCAAACAGCAGGCGTTAGCCTGACCGCGCAGCAGCCGGAAAACAACCTGATTCGCGTGGCGATTCAGGCGTTGGCTGGCGTATTAGGCGGCACGCAGAGCTTGCATACAAACAGCATGGATGAAGCGCTGGCGCTGCCTAGCGAACAGGCCGTCACGCTGGCTTTGCGCACACAGCAGATCATCGCTGAGGAAAGCGGCGTAACCAACACGATTGATCCGTTGGGCGGCAGCTACTTTGTGGAGGCGCTGACAGATCGTATTGAGGCGGAAGTGTATCGCTATTTTGACCGTATCGAGGCGCTTGGCGGCGTTTTACCAGCCATTGAAACGGGCTTCATGCAGCAAGAAATTGCCGATGCCAGCTACCGCTATCAGCGTGAAGTAGATGCTGACGAGCGCATTATCGTCGGCGTGAACGGCTACACCGACGATGCACCAATTGCGATACCGATTCTGGAGATGGATCCGCAGGGTTTTGCCCGACAGTGCGCTCGCTTGCAGGCGCTGCGCCTGGAACGCGATAACGAGCGCACAAGCCAGGCGTTGTTAGCCCTGAAGGAAGCATGCCGGGGCGCTGAGAATGTGATGCCGTACTTGATTGAGGCGGCAAAAGCCGATTGTACGTTGGGCGAAATGACCGATGTGATGCGCGAGGTTTTTGGCGTGTATCAGGAAATGGCAGTGATATAACCTCTGCTGTATTTGAGGGTATATAAGGCTGCTGAACCCAATTTGATTCGCGGTGAAGATTATAAGAGAGCTGCCGCCCGCCTTGAAAGTTCAGGTCGCATATTGGCGCGATCTGAGTTTGTGCGGGTGGTCGAGGATATTTTCAATTGACCGTCACTCCCCATACAAATAATCATCAGGTTGTCCTGATCACTGGCGCGTCGTCGGGCATTGGCTACGCCGCAGCGCTGGCTTTTGCTAAATCTGGCGCGAACGTGATCGCCACTGCTCGGCGGGTAGACCGTTTGGCGTCTCTGGAAACGGCGGTGCAGCGCTTGCCTTCGCCACACGGCGCAATCTATGCGGTTGCGCTGGATGTGCGCGATCCGAATGATATGCAGCTTGCGTTACAAAAGGGCTTGGAGCGCTTTGGTCATATTGATGTGCTGGTTGCCAATGCAGGCGTTGGGCAGCGTGGCGCTGTCGTCGATTCCGATTGGGATGATCTGCAAATCCTGCTGCGTACCAACATTGATGGCGTTTTGCACAGCATTCGGGCGGTTGTTCCAGTGATGCGTAAGCAGGGTAACGGCGGGCATATCATCATCGTCTCGTCAGTGGCCGCTAATATGACCGCGCCGTATACCGCCTGTTACAGCGCCAGCAAAGCCTTCGTCAGCAGCATTGCGCGCTCGCTGCGCTTAGAATTAGAGGCGGATCATATTACCGTAACGGATATGCTGGTGGGGCGAACTGCCACTGAATTTAATGAGAAGCGGTTGGGCGCTTCTGGCTATGCTGCGCGTGCGCCAAAGCTGCCCGTGATGCCTGCCGAAAAGGTGGGTGAGGCGATGGTTAAAGCGGTGAACAAGCGCCAGAAAACGGTGATCCTGCGCTTCTTTGATCGCCTGATCATCTGGGCAAATGCGCTGGTGCCAAACATCATTGGTCGCCGCGCGCTGAAGCAATATCGGGTTTAACCGAAATTCTCTTCCAGCCAGTTAATCGCGAATTCTGTTAGGTCGGAGGCATCGAATAGATACGAGTTGGCGCTGCCGATTTTTCCCTGCTTCGCGCGCCCTAATTTCAAATATTCGCCCACGATCTGTTCAAAGCTGTAATTGTCGTGCGGGTCGCCAGTGTCGAAATCTTCAACCTCAATCCACACCTTTTTGCCGTTTCGCAAAATCGGACATTGATAATGGATTACGTTTTTATGGCGTAACTGCGCCTTGTTTTCCGCGTAATGAAGCAGGGTGATTGTGTCCAGTGGTGCGCCTAATAGCAGCACATGACCGCGCATCTCTACCAGTTTTGCCAGCGGCGATCCTGCGCCATAGCCGTAGTCAAATGGATGATCGCGGGTGATATATTGTGCTTGATTGCCCGCCGCAACGATGGAGGCTTCGGGGTTTTGACTGCGATACGTGTTCGGCCAAGTGCGGAAAAATTCTGCCAGTATGCCGTGATCACGTACCGCCCGCGCGGTTGCCGGATCAAAGGCTGGATGTTCGGCGTAATATATCTCGCGGGTTTCGGCGGGGAGTTCCAGCACTAAATCGGGGATATCCTGCCAGCCTACATACATCATCAAGGTGCCATCCGGGTTTAGTGCCTCACACAGCGCCTGCAAAATCACATCCGGCCCGCCCATGACCGCACCAACAGCTTTCATCGAGCTATGCAGCATGAGCGTCTGGCCGTGTTTTACGCCAAGCGCCTTAATATCGCGCACAAGCTGGCTATGTGTGTAGGGGACTGTGCCAGGGAGCATAGGGAAGCCTCACAGAAAGCTAGGCGGACGATGTACATGTCGTTCGTCTATTGATCTGGCTGTCAGTGAAATGAGAATTACCCCTGATCGCCGCTGAAGAAATCTACCACCTTATCGAACAGGCCTTTATTGCCTTTTTGGGGCGTCACCGCGCCACCCATCGTTTCGGCCAGCTTTTCAAATAGCTCGCGCTGTTCTTCAGACAGTTTGTTAGGGATTTCAACGGCAATATTCACCAATTGATCGCCGCGCCCTGAATTGCTGCCATCGGTACGCAGGCGGGGAACCCCTTTGCCCCGCAAGCGGAAGGACTTTCCGTTTTGCGTGCCGGGGGGGACGATCAGTTCTACATCGCCATCAACGGTAGGGACGACGATTTTATCGCCCAACGCCGCCTGCGCCACGTTGATATTGATGTCAAGAATGATGTCGTTGTCGTGACGTTTGAAGTATTCGTGTTCTTCGACATGCACCACTACAAATAGATTGCCTGCGGGCGCGCCGGTTTCGCCAGCATCGCCCTGACCGCGCAGTTGAATTTGCAAGCCTTCGCGTACGCCCGGCGGAATTTGCACTTCGAGTTCGGCTTTCACCCGCATACGGCCTGCGCCCCGGCAGGTATTACAGGGGGTGGCGATAGTTTCGCCGCGACCGTTGCAGCGCGGGCAGGTGCCTACCTGCACCATTGGTCCTAAAAAGGTTTGCTGAACCTGCCGCACTTCGCCGCTGCCATTACACTGCTGGCAGCGTACAGGTTGGGTGCCAGCTGCCGCGCCGCTGCCGCCGCAGGTTTCGCAGGCTTGCAGGCGCTCAAATTCTACCTCACGGTCAACGCCAAAGATCGATTCTTCAAAGGTAACGGTTACATCTACGCGGCGGTCTGCGCCGGGGCGCGGCCCACGCCGCCGGGAGGCGTTGGATCGGCTGCCGCCAAAGCTGTTGAAGAACTCCTCAAAAATTTCTTCAAAGCCGCCAAATCCGGCTGCACCCCCCGCGCCGGGGAAGCCGGTTGGCCCATTTACCCCCGCCGCGCCGAAACGGTCATAACGCGCGCGTTTTTCGTCGTCTGAAAGCACTTCATAGGCTTCATTTGCTTCTTTAAAGCGCGCTTCAGCATCCGGCGCTTTATTCACATCAGGATGAAGCTGTCGCGCCAGTTGTCGAAATGCTTTTTTGATGTCGTCTTTGCTTGCAGTGCGCTGAACGCCTAATACTTCGTAGTAATCGCGGGCCATGGAATACTCAACTAGAATGGTTGTGTCGTGAACAGTGTAGCCGACATTGTATAAGAGTACAGATAGAAATTCGTAAACGTTCGCGGTATTTGCCGCAAACAGCCTGTTTGCTCACAAAAATGCGGCTCTAGAACATCTAAAAACAACAGATAGAATTACCGGTAAGCACTTGCTAGACCGTAATTTTGCCGATCATTAAAAGAGCTTGTGTATGTTCCCACGCTACGATCTGAAAACCAGCAAACGCCTGCTTTACACGCTGTTTGCTGCGCAAAGCTTGTCATCTGCCGCGCAAATCGCGGTATTTACGCTGATCACTATTACCGCTGCTGAGCTTGGCGGCGGCGAGGGCGTGGCGGGAGTGCCGTCTTCAACGCTCACTTTTGCGCAGGCGCTGTCTGCTTTTCCGATTGCGATGGTGATGGGGCGCTATGGGCGGCGGATCGGGTTGGCGCTGGGGTATACGGGCGGTATAGCCGGCGCGGTGATCGGCATTATCGCCATTTTAGGGCGCAGCTTCCCGCTGTTACTGGTGGCTGCCGCTTTTCTGGGAACTGCACGCGCAGGCAGCGATCAAGGGCGTTTTGCAGCAGGCGAAATGTTCCCCGAATCGGAACGCGCACGTATGATCGGGCGGCTGATTTTTGCGGGTACAATAGGCGCGGTGATCGGGCCGCTTTTAGTTGCCCCTAGCGGCCGGTTGATGGAATCGCTGGGTTTTTCCGCCGATATTGGCACCTGGGTGCTGATGGGTGTTTTCTCTGGGCTGGCGCTGCTAACCACTTTCATTTTCCTACGCCCCGACCCGATGATCATTGCCAGAGCGCTGGAGCAGGAAGATCAGACCGCGCGCTCAGTGGAAGATGAAACTGAAGCGCGCCCGCTTTCGGCGCTGCTGGCGCTGCCTAGAGTGCAGTTGGCTGTTCTGGCGGTGATCGTTAGCCAGACGGTGATGGTGGTGCTGATGGTGATGACCCCACTGCATATGCACCATCTTCAGCATCCAACTGAGGCGATTTCGCTGGTGCTGGCTGCACATTCGCTGGGCATGTTTGGCCTATCGCCATTTACCGGCTACTTCATTGATCGCTTCGGGCGTATTCCGATGCTGCTGGCGGGCGCCGTGATCCTGATCGCTTCCTGTTTACTGGCACCGCTTTCGGACAGCGAATTTATCCTTGCTGCGGCACTGTTCCTGTTAGGCTTAGGCTGGAATTTTGGCTATGTCGCCGGATCGTCGCTGCTAGTAGCAGGCTTGCAAGAGCGGGAACGCACGCGGGTGCAAGGTGCAAACGATACGCTGGTATTTCTGGCGGCAGGTATTGGCAGCATTGTGGCAGGCGGGTTGTTTGCCGCTAGCGGCTATATCGCTATTGCCATCGCTGGATTAACGCTTTCAGTCACGCTGATCGGATTGGTGCTGTGGTACAACCGCCCGCAAATGCGCGTGGAGATGGCCGCTTAGGAAAATCAGCGTAGATTGTTGCGATTATCGGGAATAAAAGAGGCGCAGTCGTGAATGGCTGCGCCTCTTAAATATTCACCCGAATTGAGAATTACGCTTCGGTAAATTGGCCTTCAACCACGTCTTCGCCACCGTTATTTTCGCCAGCGGCTGAGCCCGCGCTCGCGCTAGCGCCATCATCAGACGGCGCGGCGGCTTCGGCCTGTTCGTACATCTGCCCACCGGCCTGCTGCATCGCGTCGCTTAGCTCGCGGGTGGTGGTGCGTACACGTTCCAGATCGCTGCCGCTCTTGGCCGAGTTCACGGCGTCAATCTTGCTTTGCAGGTTGGTCTTCACCTCTGCGGGCAGCTTGTCGCCGTAATCCTTCAGGAATTTCTCTGCGGTAAAGACCGCGCTATCAGCCTGATTATGGGCTTCAACTTCTTCGCGGCGCTTGGCATCGTCGGCGCGGTGTGATTCCGCTTCCTTAACCATGCGCTGAATTTCAGCTTCGCTTAAGCCGCTGCTTGCGGTGATGGTGATCTTCTGCTCGCGGCTGGTGGCTTTATCGCGCGCGCTCACGTTCAAGATGCCGTTGGCATCAATGTCGAAGGTGACTTCTACCTGCGGCACGCCGCGCGGGGCGGGGGGAATGCCGTCAAGGATGAACTTGCCCAACGACTTGTTATCGTTAGCCATCGGGCGCTCGCCCTGTACAACGTGAATTTCCACCTGCGTTTGGTTATCGGCAGCGGTTGAATACACCTGCGATTTGCGGGTGGGGATGGTGGTGTTGCGTTCGATCATCGGGGTCGCCACGCCACCCAGCGTCTCTACGCCCAACGTCAACGGGGTTACGTCCAACAGCAGGATATCTTTCACATCGCCACGCAGCACACCGCCCTGAATGGCCGCGCCTAGCGCCACCACTTCATCAGGATTCACGCCTTTGCTCGGCTCTTTGCCGAAGAAGCCGCGCACAGCTTCCTGAACGGCGGGCATACGAGTCATGCCGCCGACCAGCACCACGTTGTTGATGTCCTTCACTTCCAAGCCAGCATCACGCAGCGCCGCCTTGCAGGGATCAATTGAGCGCTTGATCAGGTCTGCGACCATGCTTTCCAGCTTGGCGCGGCTGAGTGTGGTGTTCAGGTGTTTGGGGCCGCTGGCGTCAGCGGTGATGAAGGGCAGGTTAATATCTGCGGTCAGCACGCTCGAAAGCTCGATCTTGGCGCGCTCTGAGGCTTCCTTCAAGCGCTGCAACGCCTGACGGTCATTACGCAGATCAATGCCGTTGTCTTTCTTGAACTCGTCGGCCAGCCAATTGATGATGATCTCGTCAAAATTGTCGCCGCCAAGATAGGTGTCGCCGTTGGTGCTGCGTACTTCAAACACGCCATCGCCCACTTCAAGGATGGAAATGTCGAAGGTGCCGCCGCCAAGGTCATAGACTGCGATGATTTCGTTTTTCTTCTCGCCTAAGCCATAAGCCAGGCTGGAAGCGGTTGGCTCGTTGATGATGCGCAGCACTTCCAAACCGGCGATACGACCGGCGTCTTTAGTGGCGTTACGCTGAGCGTCGTTGAAATATGCGGGCACAGTGATCACTGCCTGATCCACCTTTTCGCCCAGATAGGCTTCAGCGTCAGACTTGATCTTGGCGAGGATCATCGCTGAAATTTCCGGCGGGCTGTATTCCTTGCCGCCCATATGTACGCGCACATCGCCATTATCGGCGGCTGTCACTTTATAAGGCACCAGCTTAATTGCATGCTGTACCTCAGGATCATCAAACTTACGCCCCATGAAGCGTTTGACCGAAAACACCGTGTTTTCGGGGTTGATTACCGCTTGATTGCGCGCCACCTTACCCACTAAACGCTCGTTGGTTTTAGGATTGATTGCAACCACAGACGGAATCAGATTGCCGCCCTCGGCCGAGGGGATGACGACGGGTTCGCCGCCTTCCATCACCGCAACGACGCTGTTGGTCGTGCCGAGGTCAATACCGATAATTCTTGCCATCTCATTTTCTCCTGACGGGTTTTGTATATATTCCCCGCCATTTCTGTATAGGCGCTATGACGGGTGTTTTGCTTCTGATATGCTGCTTTACTACGCGCTGCGTTCCTGCTCCCCCGCCTTGAGGGAGAAGGGTAGTGATGAAGGCTTTCTACCGCGCCACCTTCACCAATGCTGGTCTGATCAGGTGGTCGCTCTGTGCGTAGCCTTTTTGCATCACCTCGATCACATGCCCGCTTTCAACGCTGTCGCTGTCTTCCATGATCACTGCTTCGTGCAGGTTTGGATCGAAAACTTCACCTTGTGGATCAACCACAGATACCCCGAAATCATCCAGCACCTTATTCAATTTGCGCTGAATCATCGCGGTTCCGCTGACCCATGAACTATTAGATAGGTCATCAGGGATATTAGCCAGCGCGCGATCAAAGTCATCAATGATCGGGATCACCTTCTTCAGCACGTCGGCGGTAGCGTTAGCATATGATTCTTTCTGCTGCTGCTCCATGCGGCGTTTGTAATTGGCAAATTCAGCACGTTCGCGCTGCCAACCTTCAAGATACTGCTGCGCCTGTGCTTTCACCAGATCTAACTCCTGCCCTGTCTCTTCAGCGCCATTATTTTCGGCGGGTGCTGCTGTGCCGTCTTGTTCTACGGCATCGTCAACAGGGGTTTCATGTTTGCTCACCCTGTACGACCTCCTTTTATGAAATATCAGCCCACACAAACGGCGCGTTCAATACGCGCCGCTGCGTCACAATGGAGTTTAGTTTACATGCGAAATGCAAGAATCGCGTTAACGGAGATTAACGGAGTGCGGAGGAAGGGGGAAGTTAATTGCTATTTCAAGATTTCTTCAAGCATTACTAATGAGAGGCGGAATGTTTTCGTGAACAGTGTTCCACACGATGCTGTATTCAATATCAAAATAGCCGTGAATAACACGATTACGCATATCAGCTATCTTGCCATGGAATGTTTGGATGCAGATGGCGCGTACCATCCGTTACATTTGTTGCCGCTTCCCCTATAATTTTGATGAGCCTGACAATACCAAGATTAAGCAGCTCATCACTATATAGATCGATTTCTGATTTTCCTTCAGCGTAATACTGAATCTTACGCGCTGCATCTAGCTAGCATATGTTGCATACGGATACGGTCATTCTCAGGTGACTTTTTCATAAATCACCCGTGCTTCATCTTGAACCTGCTGCCGGAAATATTGGCTGATAAATCCTGCCGTGAGCAAATCAACTGGCCGCTCCATAATTTCTTCAAGCTCACGATTCATTCGTGATAGGTCAAACAAGCCCGGCTTTGCATGTGCTTCAAATTCCACCAGCACATCAATATCACTCTCAATATCAAAATCATCGCGTAGAACTGATCCGAATAGTGAAAACTTTCGGATGTTGTTCTTCTCGCAAAATGCCACAATTTTAGGCACATTCATTGTGATTTGAAGTTTGCTAATATTGGTTGAGGACACAGATTTCCCCCTCTTGTTTGTCTAATTGTAATCGAAAAATCCTTTATTCCCCGCCATTTTACTAGTCTCAGTTCACCCCTCCACCCGTGTATAATCGCCATCATGTGAGTCGCAAGGATGAGGGCATATATGGCGCAGTGGATTGAAGTGTCAATTAGTGTGGATGGCGAAGCTGCCGAAGCCGCCGCTGAACTCTTAAATCGCTATGGTTATCAGGGTGTGGCGATTGAGCATGAAGGCATCCCGCCTGAAACGCTGGATGATGGCGATCCTGTGCCTGATTCCCATCTAACAGTACGCGCCTACCTGGCAAATGATGCGCGCGCGCCCGCCCTACAAGAGCAGTTGGAATCCGGCCTGCGCTATTTGAATATGATGTACCCGATGCCGCAGCCCGTATACACCGTGATTGATGAAGAAGATTGGGCTGAGGCGTGGAAGCAGCATTATCATCCGGTTCGTATCGGCAAGCGCGTGGTTATTCGCCCGCTGTGGATTGAGATGGAACTCGCGCCTGATGATGTGGAGATTGCGCTTGATCCGGGCATGGCCTTTGGCACTGGCACGCATCCTACGACCCAGCTTTGCCTTGAAGCGTTGGAAGACCTGATCGTTCCTGGCGCGCAGGTGCTGGATCTGGGCACCGGATCGGGCATTCTGGCGGTAGGTGCAGCCAAACTGGGCGCGGCGCATGTGCTGGCGTTGGATAATGACCCTGTAGCCGTTGATGTTGCCATCGAAAATATCGCTCAAAATGGGGTCGCAGAACACATCACTGTGCAGGAAGGCAGCCTTGAAACGGTGATCACTTCGGCTCGTCGCTTTGACCTGATCGTGGTCAACATTCTGGCACGCATCATCATCGCCATGTGCGACCATCATCTGGGCGATACGGTGCGCCCCGGCGGCAAGGCCATTTTTAGCGGCATCATTGAAGATCAGGCGGATGATGTGGAAGCCGCGCTGCGTAAAACCGGCCTCACACCATATCACCGCCGCCAGCAGGGGGATTGGGTGGTCATCGAAGCGCGGCGGGACGCTTAGATTGTTCGCGTGAGTTTCGTTCTATAGCCATTATCAATGGGCGTGTCTTTAGCCGAATGGATTCAGCCTTCGGCGATACGGGATTATGTTAAACAAAACGAACCTTATAGCCGGGCGCTACGAAATCTTTGAACAGATCGGGTCGGGCGGCATGGGCAGCATCTTTCGGGCGCTGGACAGGCTGACGCGCGATTATGTGGCGCTCAAGCGCGTCGTGATCTGGGATGATGGCGCAGATACCACCGGCGGCTTAGTGACACTGGCGCAGGAATTTGAAGCGCTGGCTTCGCTGCGGCATCCCAACATCATCAGCGTGCTGGATTACGGCTTTGACCATGAACGCCAGCCGTTTTTAGCGCTTGAACTTCTTGAAAACGCCGAAAATATTATCAACGCTGCCCGTGATCGCTCGCCGCAAGAAAAGGCCGAGTTGCTTTCACAGGCGCTGCTGGCGCTGTCTTATCTGCATCGGCGCGGCATTCTGCACCGTGACCTGAAACCGGATAACCTGTTGGTGGCGGATGATCGCGTGCGAGTGCTGGATTTTGGCCTTGCGGTGCCGGTTGAGTTTAGCGTGACTACAATGGCCGGCACGCCCACCTACATGCCGCCAGAAGTGCTGCGCGGCGAAAAGCCAGTGCCGCAATCGGATTTGTACTCAATGGGGGTGCTGGCTTTTCAGATTTTTACCGGCAGGTACCCCTACCATTTTGACCATCCGGGCGGTCTGGTTGGCTCGATTTTGAATGAAGCCCCTGATCTTTCTGTTCCTGAGCTTGATCCTGAAATCGTGCCAGTGTTGGAGCGCTTGCTGGCGAAACACCCGCAGGAACGCTACGCCGATGCAGATGAAGTGATTGAGGCCTTTGCTTCAGCAAAGGGTTGGATGTTACCCCGTGAAACACATTCCACCCGCGAAAGCTTTTTGCAAGCGGCGCGGTTTGTTGGCCGCCGCGAAGAAATACAAAAGCTGAATCGCGCATTGTTGAATGCGGCTGAGGGCGAAGGCAGCGCGTGGCTCATTGGCGGGGAAAGCGGCGTCGGCAAAAGCCGCCTGTTAGATGAACTTAGCACGCGGGCGCTTGTGCGTGGCGCGCTGGTCTTGCGCGGGCAGGGCATTGATGGCGGTGGGCTTCCTTACCAGTTATGGCGGGAGCCGATACGCCGCTTGCTGCTGGCTACCGATGTTTCTGAATTTGAGGCTTCGGTGCTGCGTGAGATCGTGCCTGATATTGGCGAGCTGCTGGGTTATGAGGTACTGCCTGCCCCGATGCTTGAAGGCAAGCCCGGTCAGCAGCGCTTGATCAGCGCAGTAATTGAGCTTTTCCGCCGCCAGCCGCAGCCCATAGTGTTGATGCTGGACGATATACAGTGGGCATCAGAAAGCATCACCGTTTTGCGGGAGCTATCCCACGCGGTAGATCGGCTGAATTTGCTGATTGTCGCCACCTATCGGGATGATGAAGCGCGCCACCTGCCGGAAAAGCTGCCGGAATTGCAATTACTGGCGTTAGAACGCCTGACCAACGAGGCCATCAGCGATTTAAGCCAATCGATTCTCGGCAATATTGGGGCGCGGCGTGATGTGATCGATCTGCTGCGTCACGAGACAGAGGGTAACGCTCTGTTTGTGGTAGAAGTGCTGCGCACGCTGGCCGAAGAATTGGGCGGCATGGGGCAGATCGGCACTGCCACCCTGCCAGAGCATGTATTCGCTGGCGGCGTTGAGACGGTACTCAAGCGGCGTTTAGATCGCATCCCTTCTGGCGCATATCAACTGTTAGCGCTTTCAGCAGTGAACGGACGCGAAATTGACCTGTCGCTGCTGACTGAAATCGCGCCGGAAGCCGATTTGGATCGCTGGCTGACAGAGGCGAGCGACGCAGCGGTGATCGAAATGCGCCAAAACCGTTATCGTTTCGCGCATGACAAATTACGCGAATATGTACTGCGCGATATGCGGGCGGATGTGCGTAAAACCGCGCATCGTCAGGTTGCCGCTGGCATAGAGATCGTTTATGAAGATCACAAAGAGCGGGCGGCCATTCTGTTTGATCACTGGCTGCGCGGCGAAGTGAGCGAAAAAGCGCTGGAATATGCTGAAATCGCAGCGCAAGCCGCGTTGGAGCGCAGCAATTACACGGAAGCCATCCAGATCGCGCAGCAGGGTTTGGTGCTTGCTGGCGACATCACGAAAATGCGAATGGATTTGCTGCATGTGCTGGCGATGGCGCAAATGCGGGCAGCGCAGTATGAAATGGCGCGCGCTAATTTTCTAGATCTGCTGCAAATTGCGCGGGCTGCGCCAAGCGCAAAGGCGGCGATGCTGGCATTGGCCGGGCTTTCTACAGTGGAATGGGAGCAGGGCGATTATTCGACAGGCCTGAGCTATGCGCGTGAAGCTCAGCAGCTTATGGGAAACGCCGCAGCGGAACTTGATTTCCAGTTGTATGCGCGCATTTATAACGCGCTGGCAAATCTGCTTTGGTACACAGGTGAATTTGATGAGGCGGAAGGTTATTACCGGCTGTCTCTGGAATATTCCAGGCGGGCAGAACATTCTGCGGGCATCGGCCTGTCGCTAAATAACCTGGCGCTGGTGGCGCAGGAACGCGGTGATTATGCCGCCGCGCTAAAATTGCTGGAAGAAAGCCTGATCTATAAATTACGGGTGGGCAATACCCGCAGCACCAGCATCACTTACGGCAATATCGGCCTGGTGCAAATGCGGCTGGGCGAATACGACGCTGCCGAAGCCAATTACAAACATGCGCTGGAACTGGCGCAGCGCATTGATGATCGGATCAGCGTTGCCAACATCATCGGCGAGCTTGGCGCAATTTCTGAAAAGCGGGGTTATTACATCGCCGCGCTGGAATATATTGAATACAGCCTTGTGTTGAGCAAAGCGGTCAATGATCGCCCGCGCATCGTGAATATGTCTATGAGCCTCGCTTATGTGCATATGGCGCTGAACCAGATGCCACAGGCGGCGAAGCGTATTTGCGAAGGCTTGCAACTGGCGCATGAAATTGGCGCGACCCCGCGTGAAGTAGAGATTGTGGTCTGCGCGGGGCGCTGGCTGCTGATCAGCGGGGAAGCTGAAGAAGCGGCGCGTTTTGCAGCTATGGCGGCTGCCCATCCCACCATGATAAAGGATGTGGTTAATGAACGCCTTGCGCCCTTACAGGCTGATTTGGCGCAAATACTGGGGGAGCAAGCTATGACGGTAGCTTCTGTACGGGGAGCCTCTCTCACACTGGAGCAGGCGCTTGGCGAAGTTCAAGCGCGGCTTTGCGCCTCGCTTCCCCAGGAACCGGATCATGGGTTTTAGTTTGCATATTAGCGGCGCTAACAATATGCTAGACCCTCACTCCGATCCGGCAGCTATGCCTTCTCCGGCAGCGCGGGGATTCTAGCGCGACGCGCAGCCACAATACACGGTATTGATCCATATTTTGCGTTCAATAACACCTCAAACAGCTTCTTAACCATTTTGGATTCTGTCAGGAACATAAGTTCTGATAATACGCGAGAAGTGTGCCGTTTCCATAAATCAACTCCCCCCAATATCTAGGGGAATGGTTCTAAAATTATCCATTATGATGATTGGAATATTCCCGTACCCCGCAAGTTTTTATTTCCGCTTTTTTCAATTTGTATGATCGTTCAAGAGGGTAAGGAACTTGGCATCCCCTGAAGAAAAAGTAAGCCAGACGACGCCTTTTCACGGGTTAACGCTGGCACAGGTCGAAGCGAGCAGGCAGGCGCATGGCTCGAACATTTTAACCCCACCGAAGCGTGAGCCTTGGTGGAAACTCTATCTCGAAAAATTTGAAGATCCGGTTATTCGCATCCTGATCATCGCGGCGGTGATTACCATCGCGGTTGGGATAGTAGATGGACATTATGCCGAAGGCATTGGCATTGTCATCGCGATTTTGCTGTCTACTTCGCTGGCATTCTTCAACGAATACCGCGCGCGGCGCGAGTTTGACGTATTAAATCAGGCTAGCGATGACCTGCTGATTAACGTCATTCGCGAAGGCGCTTATTTGACGGTGCCACGCCGCGATCTGGTCGTTGGCGATATCGTGCTGCTGGAAGAAGGGCAGGAAGTTCCGGCGGACGGTGTGGTTCGCGAAGCCGTTCAAATGCAGATCAACGAAGCGCTGCTTACCGGCGAATCGATACCTGTCGTTAAAACGGTGACGAAAGGCGTGCCCGATCACGACGATGAGCGCGTGTTTAGAAGCACGTTGGTGGCTGTTGGGCGTGGTGTGGTGGAAATTGAAGCGGTGGGTGATTCTACCAAGATCGGTGAAATTGCCCGTTCTGCCACCGAAGAAACAGACGAACAAACCCCGTTGAATGTACAGCTAGAGCGCCTGAGTAAGTTAATTGGCGTAGTAGGTTTCACGGTGGCTTTGATTACCTATATTGCGCTGGTTGTGCGCGGCGCGGCAGTAGGCGATCTGGCGGCGCGGGGCGACGACTGGGTGTTTATCGGCATCCTTTCGATTAGCGCGCTGGTGGCTTTAAGCCGTATTTGGCTGCCGATTGTGTATGATGCGTTTGAGTTAGTCGGTCGCCCGCGCGAACAAATGGCGTGGATGGAACAGGGCGGCCTGATAGGCTGGCTGAAGCCGGTTGGCGCAGGTATCGCACTGTTTATAGTAGGTATGCTGGCCGCTATTTTGCTGGGTGGGCTACCTTCTCAGCCTGCGGATTGGCTGGCCGCTGAAGCAGGCATCCAGCTTTTGCGCTATTTCATGGTGGCGGTAACGATCATCGTGGTGGCTGTGCCTGAAGGCTTGCCGATGAGCGTCACCCTCAGCCTTGCCTACAGTATGCGGCGCATGACGGCAACCAATAATCTCGTTCGGCGTATGCCTGCGACTGAAACCGTTGGCGCGGCAACCGTCATTTGCTCAGATAAGACTGGCACGCTCACCTTGAATCAGATGCGCGTGGCAGAAACCAGCTTCCCTTCGCTGGATGAAGAACCGCTGACGAATGCGCTGGATATACAGGCAGCGCGATTGATTGTGGAATCGTTTGCTGCAAATACCACTGCTAACCTCAGCCGTGTGCCGGGGCAGCCGGTGAAGCCTTTGGGCGATGGTACGGAAGGGGCGCTGCTGTTATGGCTAGATGAGCGCGGCCTTGAGTACAGCGGCGTTCGTTCTTCAACGACCATGCTGGCGCAAAAGCCCTTCGATGCTGATCTGAAATATATGGCGACGGTGGGCATGTCTGCCGCCTTTGATGCCCCGGTGTTATATGTAAAGGGCGCGCCTGAAATTGTGATGGCGCAGTGCGACAGCATTTTGCTGGACGAAGGCGTGATCGCCCCGATTGACGAGTATCGCATCGGCATCGAAGAGCAGCTTTTGGCCTACCAGAAACGCGGTATGCGCACCCTTGGTTTCGCTTATCGGCTTGTGGGCGCGGCGTTGGATTTCGATTTTGATGCGCAGGTTCATCACCTGATCTGGTTGGGGTATGTCGCCATTTCTGACCCGGTGCGGCCTGAAGTGCCTGCTGCCGTTCGTGCCTGCCGCGATGCGGGCATCAAGGTCAAGATTGTGACGGGCGATACCGCTGAAACCGCAAAAGAAATTGCCCGGCAGATCAACCTGTGGGAAACGACGGACGATGGCCGTCCCGGCGCGTTGTTAAGCGGCGCGGAATTCGCGGCGATGGATGATGAGGCTGCGCGGGCTGCGGCCAAAGAACTCAAGATTCTTTCCCGTGCCCGTCCGCACGACAAAATGCGGCTGGTCACGCTGCTGCAATCGGCTGGTGAAGTCGTCGCTGTAACTGGCGACGGCACCAATGACGCCCCGGCGCTAAATTATGCTAATGTTGGCCTGGCGATGGGCAGCGGTACTGATATCGCCAAGGAAGCCAGCGATATTGTGCTGCTGGACGACTCTTTCGGCAGCATCGTTAACGCGGTCATGTGGGGGCGCTCGCTGTATCAGAACATTCAGCGTTTCATCCTTTTCCAGTTGACGATTAACGTCGCGGCGTTAGGGCTGGCGCTGCTTGGCCCGTTCCTCGGCGTCGAATTCCCGTTGACGGTTATCCAGATGTTATGGGTCAACCTGATTATGGATACGTTCGCTTCGCTGGCGCTGGCAACTGAGCCTGCCACGCCGGATGTACTGCACAGGGAGCCGCGTAAACCGGGCGACTTTATCATCAGCGTGCCAATGGCGCGCCGGATCATGGGGCTGGGCGTGGCCTTCATCGTCACGCTGGGCACATTTCTGGTTTTTATCCAACAGGATGGCGCGGTCACTGATTACGAGCTGACCATATTCTATGCCACCTTCGTGATGCTTCAGTTCTGGAACCTGTTCAATGCGCGGGCGTTTGGACGGAATGCGTCAGCGCTGGCGGGATTGAACCGCAACCGTCTTTTTGGGATTATTGCCATTGCCATTTTTATCGGCACCATCCTGATCATTCAAGTTGGCGGCGATATTTTCCGCACCGTTCCGCTGAGCCTGACCGACTGGCTGCTGATCATCACGATCACCTCTCCGGTGCTCATCCTCGGTGAAGTGTTCCGCTACGTGCGCGGCGTAATTGAACGCAGGCAGCCTAACCAACCGCCGCAGCGGGCAGAGGTCGCCAGCCTGTAAGGCGATAGTTGAGATGCTTTCGGGGGATATGGCTGGTGATGCTGGCCGTATCCCTCATTTTATTTAACGCGCAATCCGTCATTGACCTGTGATAGCACTTGACTATCATTTAAGCGCTGCACATAAATAGTCGTTGCCGGATGTGCGCTATAACCTCTTGCAAATATCGAAGCTAATCTTATGACTACACTCCAGGGTAAAGAACGCGCCGCTTACGTCCAGAATATGTTTGACCGGATCGCGGGGCGCTATAACCTGATGAACCGACTGATGACCGCCGGACAGGATATGAAATGGCGGCGTTTCATGCTGGATAAGGCGAAACTGAAGGCGGGCGATTCTTTGCTTGATCTGGCGACAGGTACGGGCGATATTGCCTTTGAAGCGCTGCGCCGGACGCCGGATATACAGGCTGTTGGCGGCGATTTTTCGCTGGGCATGATGCAGGTAGGTAAAACCATGCCGATGGGCGATCAGGTGTTGTGGAGCGGCGCGGACGCGCTGAACCTGCCCTTCCCGGAGGCGTCTTTTGATGCCTTAACCGCAGGCTACCTGATGCGCAACGTGATTGATATTCCCCGCGCTTTCAGCGAGCAATTACGTGTATTAAAGCCAGGCGGCAGGTTGGTGCTGCTGGACACTGCGCCACCGCCTCAAAACTTGCTCAAGCCGTTCATCGTTGGCTATCTCAAGTACGGCATTCCTACGCTTGGGCGCATCATTAGCGGTAATGCCGATGCTTACCAATACTTACCTGAATCAACGCAAAAGTTCAAAACCCCTGATGAACTTGCGCAACTGATGCGCGATGCCGGTTTCCGTAACGTGAGCTATAAAACCTTCATGTTCGGTACAATGGCAGTACACTGGGCAGAAAAGTAAGTTCTAGAGCTAACGTCAGTTTTAGACTCTGCGCCTAAAACGACGTTTGTTTAAAACTCGCGTCAAATAATTGCCAGCATGATCGCTTTCAGGAGTGTATCTGTGAGTTCGCTGCAAACGCGCCTGTTCTTATCGCGTGAAGATTTACGCGATAGCTACTGGTTCATTCCCGGCCTGATCACCTTGATTTTTGCGATTGCCGCCATCATCACCACGCAAATTGATATTGGTTTGAATGCGCGCATTGCGGCGGGTGTTGGCGATCCTTCGGCGCTTGATGGCTCAGCATGGGCTACGCTGCTTTCGGTGATCGCTGGCGCGATTGCCACTATTGTGGGGGTGGTCTTTTCGCTCATTCTGGTCGTGCTAACACTGGCGAGCCAGCAGTACGGGCCGCTGATCGTCGGCAATTTCATTCGGGATCGCGGCGCGCATACGGTTTTTGGAATTTATACAGGCACATTCATTTTCTGTGTGCTGGTGCTGGTCGCTTTCGCTGTTCGAACTGAAGTGCCATTCGTTCCCCGCTTATCGGCTGTTGGCGCAATTTTTCTGGCGGTGTGTTGTGTGCTGGCGCTGATCTATTTCATTCATCATATTGCCGTTTCAATCCGCCCGAACTCGATCATCGGCAACATTACGCGATCCCTGCTGCACAATATCCAAATGCTGCGTCTGGAAGATGACCCGAATGAGCCGCCAGCGCCATTGAGCGAGATGGCCGTACAATCGCTGGATACCCTGAGGGCGGAAGGCTTGCCGATACTGGCACAGGGCACGGGCTACGTGATCGCTTGCGATAAGCAGCGCATTTTTGATCTGGCGCGCGCTTGTGATGGGGCGATTGAAGTTTCCACGCGTCCCGGTCAGTTTGTCGTAAAGGGCAGCATTATCGGGAGGGCGTATCCGGCTGATCGCTTTGATACCAGCGGGCTTCAGAGTTTCCATGATGCTATTGCGCTGTCGCCACACCGCTCGCCAGTACAAGATATCGAGTTGTTCTTTTCACAGCTTGTAGTTATTGCTTCGCGGGCTTTATCCCCTGCCATCAATGACCCGTTCACTGCTATGACCTGTATTGATCATCTTGGCGAGGCGCTGGCAAAGGCGTCGCTGCGTAGTCTGCCAACCCCATACCGTTTTGATGATGAAGGCAATTTGCGCCTGATCAGTAATGTGATTACTTTTGACGGGCTGCTGCATCTCTCTTTTAATCAGGTGCTGCTTTACGGCAAAGGTGATTTGATGGTGATGCTGCATCTGCTGAATACCATCCGGCAGATGGGCGAGGTGATGCACAGCATTGATGAGCAGCGCATATTGCAGCGCTATGCAGGGGTAGTATGGGGCGAGGCCAAGCATATTCATACCAGCGAATATGCTCAGAAAGCGCTGGCGGATGCTTATCATCGGGCTTGCGCCCACATGGCGGATTAGCGGCTCAATTTCCAGAGAACTACGCTGGCATTTTCCGGCAGCTCTCCCGGTCGTGGGTACACGCCAATTTGCTCAGCCATTATCCCCAATTCTGAAGCCAGCGCCGGAATATCTGCGCCGATCAGTGGTGCGGTATCTGCTAACACATATACCGCCGGATGCATCTCCAGCGCCTGCGTGATCGCTTCTATGCCCGGCGCAGCGGTGCATATCATTTCGTAGCCCGGCGCGGCCTCAAAATTGGCGCGGCGGCAGCTATCCGGAAACATACTGGCGATAATTACCGCATCCGGTTCTGTGACCAAACGCGGAAAGTTGAACACGGCGGCGCGCAGGCCGAAACCTGAACTGTGGTCGGTGATGTGTTCGGCGCGTATTTCCAGCGGCAGCGGCAAATCTTGCGGGGCGTCATAAGCGGTGATGGCAAAAAGCGCGAAGGGCACAGCCAGCAGGATGGCGATCCCAGATGCCAGCGAACGGCGGGGCAGGGTGGGTAGTTTGATAATGACTGCGCTAAGCCCCGCACCGCTAAGCGTTACCAGAATCGGCAGCGCAGCGGCAAAATGGCGTGGCAGCACTTCGCGCCCCAGCGTTATCGTGAGCAGAAAGGGGATCAGCGCCGCAGCCAGCAGTATGATGCCGGTTTTGCGCCGGAAGATGCCTAAAAGCGCCAGCCCGACTGCCGTCAAAACTGCCCATAAAGGCACGCCGAAGGTTGCGATCAGGGTGATGAAGCGCGTGATGTTGCCGCTTAAACCCGCCCCTTGCACTTGTGATGAGCCTACGCCGATCCAGCCAAGCGCGATCTCGAATAATGGCTCGCGCCGCAGGATCAGATAGGCCAGAGGGACGACGAACATCACGATACCGGTTAGCGCAATCACCATTAGCATTATAAGGCGGCGGCGCATCGCGTATTCGGGCAGCAGCATTGTGATCAGCAGCATTGAGAGGGCGTAAGGCGCAGCCGTGAATTTGAATAAAACGGCCAGCGCCAGCCAGAAACCGGTGAGGACGGCATCACGCAGCGCCCCACTGCGCGCTAATTTTAGATTAGCGGCAATCGCCACTACCACCAGCGCCCCAGCTTCGGCATCGCTGAATGCCAGGCGCTCATAAAAGAAGATATAGGGCGAGCAAATCCACAATATTGCAACCAGCGCCCCGCCAGTATTTCCAGATAAGCGGCGGCCAATGGCGAAGGCGGCAGCCAGCCCTAAAACTGAGATGAAAATAGTGGCGATGCGCCCGGCAAATACTGGCGCGTTTTGCGGGTAAAACAGGGCGATTGCCAGGTGGTTGACGATTTTGCCGTCGCCAATTTCCCAGAAGGGATGTAGATTCCACACCTCAACGGCGCGCGTTAGGTGTAAGCCTTCGTCGTTATGCAGCGGCAGTTCAGTTAAAAATGGGATTCGAGAAGCAAAAAAGATAAGAATCAAAAGGAGGGGCAGCCACCACCTGAGCGGAGACGATAGAACTGCCCTGATTCCGGCGATGCTGCGCGCGCTATTCTGCGGGGGCGTCGTCGCCGTCGCGGCGGTTGTCACGGTAGCGATAAGTGATGCGCCCACGATTCAAATCATACGGGGTCATTTCAACCCGTACACGATCTCCCAGCAGAATACGGATATAGAACTTACGCATCTTGCCGGAAAGGTACGCCAGTAGGCGGTGACCATTTTCCAGTTCTACCAGAAACTGCGTGTTGGGCAGCGCCTCTACGACGATACCATCTACTTCAATCTTATCTTCTTTATTTGCCATAGCGTGCCTTCCAACTCCTTAGAACAAACAAAACATCCGCTGCCCGAAATGGACAGCGGTTGATGGGTGGGCAAAAACCAATTGGCGCGGAAGCGGAGATCGTTCGAGCACGGGGTCAAACTAACGCATAGTAGCGTTACGTTGACGGCGACGAGCACGGCGGATCGCCTTCTTCTTCTCAATTCGGCGGAGTTCGCTCTTCGAAATATACCAACGCTTACGACGGACAGTGCTCAGCACGCCGCTGTTGGTCACACGTTTGCGGAAGCGACGAAGCAGCGATTCCTGCGATTCGTTTGGCTTAAGTGATACATGCGCCATGTTTCTGCATTCACCCCCTTTCGATCAAAAATTTGGCTGTGTTACACAGCATTTGGCATTGTAAAGGAGGCTTACAAAAAAATCTACAGGCAAGATTGAACGCTGGCGCAGACAAGCTTTGGCGCAGCCTTACAAATAGACAAAGCTGCATGTTTTCTAGAGAGAGCAGGGGACACTAAGAATCAAAAACGGGAGCATAGCGCCCCCGTTTCGTTATTCAGTGTTGAACTGCCAAAACTTAGACGGTTTCGGCTTCCACTTCCGCATTAACGGCAGCTTCGGCAGTGTCCAGAATTTCAACAGCTTCGTCGCTGGCAGCTTCGATAACATCGCCGCTCTCAACTGCATTTTCGTTCGCAGTTTCCGCGAGTTCACCTTCAACTTCGGCTTTTGCCGCGCGGAACTGCGTCTTTTCTTCAGCGGCCACATCCTTCAAGCTCAGGCCGAGGCGCTGCTTGTCTGCTTCGATGCTGATCACGCGCATGACCAAACGCTGGCCTTCATGCACTACCAGCGTCGGGTCTTCCGGCGGTGGCTCGGCAATCTGGCTGGTATGCAGCAGGGCTTCAATACCCGGATCAAGCTGACGAACGCGCCGAACTGTGCTACGCGGCTGATCACGCCTTCAACCAACTGACCAACGTGGTAATGCTCTTCCACAGTCGCCCATGGATTTTCCTGCATGCGCTTCAGGCTCAGGCCAATACGCTTGCCTTCGCTGTCCAAACGCAGAATGAACACGTCAATCTCATCGCCCACCTTCAGCACTTCCTTGGGGTGGTTCACGCGGTGCCATGCCAGTTCGCTAATGTGGATCAGGCCGTCAGCACCGCCCAGATCAACGAACGCGCCAAAGTCACGCAGGCCGCTGACCACGCCCCGGCGAATTTCGCCTTCCTGAAGCTGATCCAACAGGCGTTCCTTGTTCTGGTCGCGGCTGCCCTTGCTGGCATCACGCTGGCTGAACACCAAACGGCGGCGCTTGCGGTTGACTTCGATCACCTTCAGGGGGATCGGCTGCCCAACCATGCGCTGCATACGCATCTTGCGCTCGTCTTCGCTCAGGCCGCGCGGCAGATCCAGCACGTGGCTGGCGGGCACGAAGCCGCGCAGGTTACCGAAGGGCACAATGATGCCGCCCCGGTTGGCATCGGCGACGATCCCTTCCCAAACACCTTCAATTTCCAGCAGTTCTTCGGCTTTCTTCCAGTCTTCCGTTTGCTGAGCCTGTGAAACTGAAAGCAGCAGGTTGCCGTCTTCGTCTTCCATGCGCACGATCATCACGTCAATGATGTCGCCCATTGTGTAATTGCTTGGCTCAATGTTCATACGCTCAAGGTCTTTACGCATGACCACGCCATCGCGCTTCATGCCCTCGATGCTGACAATCAAGCCTTGTTCGTCGGCGGCAACAACGCTGCCACTAACAATATCTCCGCGCTCAATCGTTTCTGCTTGAGCGAATGAGGCTTCGAGCAGATCGGCAAAATTCATGCCATCATACTCAAGAACACCCTGCATACATGACTCCCTAAACAACTCAGATGGGCGATATTGGTGGAAAATGGTGTTGGTGTTCTGAAGGACAGGGCAAAAAAACGAAAAACTCGACTTTCCCTACGTAAAGACGTGGGATGCCGAGTTTTTATTGGCTATCACAATCGAACAAGAACCAACGATACTTTTGCAGCCAGGCACTCTTTTAAGAGTTCGCCTGCTGCTCCCCCTTTTCTTAAAATCGTGCCGAATTATAGAGGAGCTAACAGGAAAGTCAACCGTTTTATGACATTTGACATGAAAAAGACGTTATTTGGCACTAAATACCTTTTTTTGTTGCATCTTCTGGTACAAATGAGACGGCGCACCTTAAAAAAATCTGGTTTTTGCAGAACGGGGCGGTAAAAACAAACAGAGCGTCAAAAGACGCCCTGCCTGCCGAACGTTAAGTGCGAATTGAAATTAGAGCGCGTTGACGATGTTCGAGAAAATGTTACCGATGGCCGGGCCGAGCAGCGCCAGAATGACGATCACGACGACGGCAACCAAAACGAGGATAAGGGCATATTCAACAAGGCCTTGACCCTCTTCACGCGGTTGATAAATCATGACACTTCCCTCCTAAATAAAAGCTTATTGGGGAGGTTATCATGTATCGAAACGTAAAGTCAATAGACTTAAGTACTATTCATGAATTATTCATTTCTTAATGCTTTATTTATTCTTTGTTTTGCTGTTTAAGAACGTTTTTGACATTGGTTTAACCGCGTCTTAGAATTTTCGAGAGAACGAAGCAGAGCTAGCCTCTTAAAACGCTGTTTACAAAACACACATCACAACATCATTGGCCTTCATGGAGGTGGTAAACGGGCTGTTAGCCGGCTGAATTTCTGCTTTGCGTAACGTATCGCAGAGGCAAAAACAAAGGGTTCTTAATTATGAGAGAGTATACGACCGAGCACCTGCGCAATGTTGCCTTCGTCGGCCATCAAGGTTCCGGCAAAACAACGCTGGTTGAGGCGCTCTTATTAAACACTGGCGCGATCACCCGGCAGGGGCGTATTGAAGATAAAAATACGGTTTCTGACTGGGATGACGAAGAAAGAGAGCGCGGCCTTTCCCTGTCTACCTCGCTTGTTCCCGTTGAATTTGAAGACACCAAAATTAATATTCTGGATACCCCCGGGTATACTGACTTTCTTGGCGAAGTGAAAAATGCCGTCCGCGTAGCGGACTCGGTGATCGTGGTGGTAGATGCTGTTTCGGGCGTGGAAGTAGGCACCGAAGTGGCATGGGAATATGCCGAAGCCTACCAGCAGCCGATCATCGTCACGATCAATAAAATGGATCGTGAAAACGCGAATTTTGAAAAGACCGTCGAAAGCCTGAAGGCACATTTTCCCGAATACAAGTTCATCCCAGTGATGCTGCCAATTGGGCAGGAACAAAGTTTTAGCGGGGTGATCAATTTACTAACGATGAAGGCCTATTTGGGGCCGGGGAAAGATCGCAGCGACCTGCCTGCCGAGCTGGAAGAGACCGCTAAAGCCGCGCGAACTGTGTTGGTAGAAGCTGCCGCCGAAGCTGACGATCAACTGATTGAAAAATATTTCGCTGAAGGCGAACTGACTAACGAAGAAATCCGCGATGGTATGCGCAAAGCAGCCCGCGATGCCTATCTGAAAACGGTGCCGATTTTCGTCACCTCTGGCGCGAAAAATATCGGCACTGTGCCGCTGCTTGAAGCGATGAATGTGTACGTTGCGCCGCCCAGTGAACGCCGCGTACAGGTGGTGAACGCGCAGGGCGAAACCACGTTCCTGTATGCCCCACAAAGCGACAGTGGCCCACTGGCCGCGTATGTATTCAAAACCAGTAACGATAAATTTGTTGGCACGCTCAACTATTTCCGCATTTTCAGCGGCTCCATTGCGGCCAACGGCACTTACTATAATTCGGTACGGCAGCAAGATGAGCGCTTCGCCAGCTTGATGACCTTGCGCGGTAAGGAACAGGTTGTCATCGAAAAACTGCATGCTGGCGATATTGGCGTGGTTGCCAAGCTGAACCACACCAAAACGGGCGATACGTTCAGCGCCAAAGATAACCCGCTGCAAATCACCCGTCCAACCTATCCCGATCCGCTGTATATGGTATCGGTTGAGCCAAAAACCCAGCAAGACAGCGCCAAGATGGGCGCGATGCTCACCAGCCTTTCAGAAGCCGATCCCACGCTGCGCTGGCGGCAGGACGCGGATATTAAGCAAACCATCCTTGAAGGCATGGGCGAAACGCATGTCGCCGTCGCCATTAGCCGCGCGGGTAAGCTGGGCGTAGGGTTGGTGACCGGGATGCCCAAAGTGCCCTATCGCGAAACCGTGACCAAAAAGGCATCTGCCACGTATCGCCACAAGAAACAAACCGGCGGCGCAGGGCAGTTTGGCGAAGTTTCGATGCACGTAGAGCCGAATGCCGATTCTGATTACGCTTTTGCGTGGGACGTGTTCGGCGGCGCGGTTTCAAAATCATACGAGCCTTCCATAGATAAGGGCATTCAATCGGTGCTGGGCACGGGCGTGATTGCAGGTTACCCGGTAGTTAATGTCAAAGCCACCGTTTATGACGGCAAGGAACATCCGGTAGACTCGAAAGATATTGCCTTCCAGATCGCCGGGCGTGAAGCCTTCAAAGAAGCATTCCTGGCGGCTGGCCCGGTGCTCCGTGAGCCGATCATGGATGTGCAGGTCACTGTGCCGGAATCTATGATGGGCGATATTTTAGGCGACTTGAACACCCGCCGCGCGAAGGTGCAGGGCATGGATACTGAAGGCCCGCGCAGCGTGGTTTCGGCGCAGGTGCCGCTTTCAGAAATGATGCGCTATGGGAACGATCTGCGTTCAATGACTGGCGGGCGCGGCTTCTACACCATGAAATTTAGCCATTACGATAATGTTCCAGGACATATCGCCAAGCCGCTGATCGACTCGTACAAGCCGCACAGCAGCGAGTAAAGTTAAATGCAGGGTGGCCGCATATACTGGGCCACCCTGCTGCCCAATCTAGATATGTAATACGCTATTCACATCGCAGCATTCACCGCCCCCACTGTATCAATTTGTGCCATAACGTAAACTGGGAACGACGATCCATGCAAAATGATTTGCAGCGCCTTGAGGGTGGCGATCTGCGATCAAAGGGGGAAGCGGATCAGGTTGCGCAAGATATTGTGGATAATCCTGCGCGTTTCGCATCTGTCTTTGAAGGCATCTTTTCGCCAGATGAATTGATTCGGATGCGTGCTGCGGATGCGATTGAGAAGGCCAGCGCGATCAACCCGGAGCTGCTTCAGCCCTACGCTGAACGCTTATTGAGCGATGCTGTTTTGATCCAGCAGCAGGAAGTGGAATGGCATGTTGCCCAGATGCTGCCGCGCCTGAAATTAGACGAAGCGCAGGCGAAGAAGGCGTTTGAAAGTTTGCGCCGTTACTTCCGAACGTCAGGCAGCAGGATCACGCAGGCGTTTTGTGTTTCGTCTGGCTACGCGCTGGCGCAGGCGCATCCCGCGCTGATGCATGAGTTTCGCGGCTGGTTGATGGTGGCTTTGCAAAGCCCATCACCCGCTGTCAAAGCCCGCGCGCATGCAGTTGCCGAAGAACTGCGCGAACTAGACCAGCGGCGGAAGATTTAGCCGTGCTGGAGCGAATCAGCATTACACGGCCGCCGGGTTGAGGATGCGTTCTGCTTCTGCCAGCTCTGACGTGCTGCCGATTAAGCCGACCATATCGCCAACCAGAAAAACGGTGTCTGATTTCGGGTTGGGCAGCACATGCTGATCGCGCACAGTGGCGATAATAGATGCTCCGATCCTTGCTCGCAGATTAGCTTCAGCCAGCGTTTGACCCACTACCGAACTATTCTCTGAGACTGGGAACCAGCCGATCTCCAATCCACGTACTGTTGCCACCAGTTGGTCAAACACGCGATGGCCTTTTTCGTCCGGGTAAGTAGCGCGATAGGTGTCTGCGCGCACAGCATCTACATAGCTCTGAATTTGCCCGACAGGATAGCCCAGCGTGAGCAGGGTATGGCGAACGATTTCCAGCCCGCCTTCAAGCTCAGGATGAATGATGTGCAGCGCTCCATATTCAGCCAGCGTTAGCACCCCATCTTCAGTACCCGCGCGGGCGATAATGGGCAAATTCGGGGCGATCTCATGTGCTGCCGCGACAACGAGTTCAGCGGTGGTCTCGTCTGGTACGGTCACAACCAATGCGCGGGCATGCCCCAGTCCTGCATGAGTCAGAATTTCGGAGTTGGCCGCGTCGCCTAATAAAGTGCTTGTTCCGGCTTTTTGCAGCACCAACGCATTCTCGCTGTCACGCTCAATCACTAAATAAGGCAACTCCAGTTCTTCCAATACGCGCCCGACATGCATACCCACGCGCCCATAACCGACGATCACCACATGATCGCTCATCCCTTTGCGCAGCGGTTCAGGCATTGGCCTGCCGTGATCCAGCCGCTTCCAGAAAGCGGGAAAGTGGGCGCGCAGAAATTCGCCAGTTGGTTCTATCAATTTGAACATCATCGGGTTGACGATGATTGACAATACCGCCGCCGCTAGAATCAAGCCGTACTGATCCTGCGCCAGAATCCCCAGTTCCACGCCGGTTTGCCCAACAATGAAGGAAAATTCACCGATCTGGCTTAAACCGGCGGCGACTACCAGCATCGTCATGCCCGATCCCGGCAGCACCAGCCCTAAGAGCAGCGTATACAGGCTTTTGCCAACGATGATCAACAGAGTGAGCGCCAGCACCTGCCCAAGGTTGTTAATGACTGATACAGGGTTGACCAGCATCCCCACCGAGACAAAAAACAGGACGGCGAATACATCGCGGAACGGGCCGATTTCAGCCGCTACCTGATGATGCGCTTTGGACTCGCCAAGCACTACCCCCGCCAGGAATGCCGCCAGCGCCAGCGAAACGCCAAACAATTCTGCGGCGATAAACGACGTGCCCAGCGCAATGGCGATCACGACCAGCAGAAATAATTCTCTTGAACGAGTGAAGGCAATATGGGTGATCAACCAGGGCAGGAAGCGCACGCCGATAAACAGCATAATCGCAATGAATACGGCAGTTTTAAGCAGCGCCATCACCAGGTTTTCAAGCAGGTTGCCTGTACTGCCAACCAACGCGGGCATCAGAACGAGGATGATTACGGTGGCGATGTCTTCTAAAACCAGCCACCCGATAGCAACCCGCCCGTGAACGGTGTTCAACATGCCGTTATCGGTTAGTCCCCGCAGCAGCACAATCGTGCTGGCGATGGAGATCGCTAAACCGACGACCAACCCCGCGCTGACGGGCCATCCCCAGAGTTGGGTAAGCCCAAAGCCCAGCAAGGTTGCGCCCAGCGTTTGCAGGGTTGCGCCGGGAATTGCGATTTTACGCACAGCCCATAAATCTTTGAGCGAAAAGTGTAGCCCGACGCCGAACATCATAAAAATGACGCCGATTTCGGCAAGTTGGCTGATTGAGGCTGTATCGCCGACAAAACCCGGCGTGAACGGGCCGATCACGATGCCGGCAATCAGATAACCAACCAGCGTTGGCAGCCCCAGTTTTCGGGCGATGAAACCACCTGCGAAGGCCGTTAGGATTGCCATCGCGATCGTCGCGAATAGGATGAGGTCATGGTGCATAAAATCGGCCTCCCTTTGATAGCGTGTGTACGTTTAGTGTTGTATGAATAGCGGGCACGAGACCCTATATTCTGTGGGAAACTTTCGCTGGATGGCGAAAGCTTAACCGTCTGCATCCGCAGGTTGTATAAGCAGTTCAGGTGCAGCGTCGAGATGTGCTTCTATTTGTATCTCTGCTTTGCCAGTGTAGGCTTTATGAAGCCGGTGATGTATCTGGCGGCACGCTGCTCGCGCTGTTCGTGTGTTTTGCTCGCGATGAGCTTCGGACTCTATATTTTCTGGCGCTACGGTATCAGAGGCTGCCAACGCGAAAAAAATTACCCAACATTCGCGAAATTCGCAATAATAAAACGATACTGCCAACCACTGTTCTACCGCTGCGGATAAAAACAGGCGTACTTTTAGGGTACGCCTGTCGTCATACACAGATGGATGCTATGCCTCAGCGCCTTCAAAAATATCTGTTGGCAGCGCTGCTTTATTGGCTTCCTCACCGGCAATCGCCATCACCCGCGCCCGCGTGACTACTTCATTGGTCAGCAGTTCCTGCGTCAGCGCTTCCAGCTTATCGCGATTCTGGTCAAGCAAGGTCTTTGTGCGCTCGTACAGATCATCCACAATGCGGCGCACTTCGCTGTCAATTTGCGAGGCCGTCTCTTCGCTGTAGCTGCGCCCTTGCGAAAGCGAGTAACCGAGGAATGGCTGGCGTTCATCTTCGCCGAAATTCAGCGGGCCAATTACGTCGCTCATGCCGAATTGTGAAACCATACGCCGCGCCATGCCCGTGACGCGCCGCAGGTCGTCAGATGCGCCGGTGGTGATGTCGTCCAGCATCACTTCTTCGGCAGCCCGCCCGCCTAGCATCACCATCATCTGCGCCAGCAGGTAGTTGCGCGGGTAATTGCGTCGTTCGTCGTCTGGCATCATGGCGGTAACGCCCAATGCCTGACCGCGGGGCACAATCGTCACCTTAAGCACCGGATCGGCGTGCGGCGTAAGCGCGGCCACCATTGCGTGACCGGCCTCATGATAGGCGACGACGCGGCGTTCCTGCGGATTAGAAAGCGGCGGGCTTTGGTTGCCCAGTACAATCCGGTCAAACGCTTCCAGAAAATCGCTCATCACGATGCGCTTGCGGTTGTGGCGGGCAGCGGTCAGCGCGGCTTCATTAGCCAGGTTCGCCAGATCAGCGCCGCTGAAGCCTATTGTCGCCTTTGAAAGCTCAACAAGGCTCACTTCGTCGGCCAGCGGTTTGCCGCGCGTGTGTACCTTCAGTGTATCTTCGCGTCCGGCGCGGTCGGGCAGCGCCACCGTCACCTGACGGTCAAAACGACCGGGGCGCAGCAGTGCCGGATCCAGCACGTCAGGGCGGTTGGTGGCTGCCATCACGATCACGCTTTCGTTCTGATCAAAGCCATCCATCTCCGAAAGCATCTGGTTCAGGGTTTGCTCGCGCTCGTCGTTGCCGCCGCCTAAGCCAGCACCACGCTGGCGGCCTACCGCGTCAATTTCGTCAATAAACACGATGCTTGGCGCGGCAGCTTTGGCTTTTGCGAACAGGTCACGCACGCGGCTGGCGCCCACGCCCACAAACATCTCCACAAATTCGGATGCTGAAATGCTGAAGAAGGCGACATTGGCTTCACCTGCAACCGCGCGCGCCAGCAGGGTCTTACCCGTTCCTGGCGGGCCAACCAGCAGCACACCGCGCGGGATGCGCGCGCCAAGGGCGATATACTTCTCCGGCTCTTTCAGAAAATCAACAATTTCGGCAAGTTCGCCTTTGGCGGTTTCCTGCCCGGCAACGTCGGCAAACTTGATTTGCGGGCGTTCAGTATTGTATTCGCGCGCTTGTGTGCGCCCGAAGCCGAACACTCCGCCCATTTGCCGCTGTGCGCGGCGGGTTTGCCAGATGATTAAGCCGAAAATCAGCAGCAGCGGCCCCCAGTTTAACAGGAACAGCAGCAGTTGATTCGTCTCTACGGTTTGGGCAATAACGGTGACATTATTTTCACGCAAGGCGGTGGTTAGCGCAGGGTCTTCTATTGGTAATAGGGTAGTGGTGAATGCAGTTGAACTTTGCTGCTGCACGCCCTGATTGACCAGATCCGAGCCATCGGGCGGGAAGGTAGTCACTGAGCGGAATGTGCCCGTAGCGCTTTGCGACTGCAACACGACTTCGCTGACGTTGCCGGATGCAACCTGATCGTAGAAGAAGGAATAGGGCACGTCAATCGGCGCATTTTGCGAGAGCGAGCCGACCATATCGGGAACTCGAAAGATGCTCCAGAGCAGAAGGACGCCAACCAGTATCAGCCAGCTCCAACGGGGAATGCCGCTGAATGGCGATCTTGGCGGCGTGCCGTCACCATTGGGCTGATTATTATTCTGATCGCCCGACGATGGTGGCGTTGAGTTGTTGGGTGGGAACATTGACTCCCCTTTATTCAGAACGAAACATCCGTCTATCTTACCGGCAGCGCATTAGATTCGCGTAAATGTTTCCTTTAAGGCGGGATAGAGTGTGCGATATAAGGCATACGGGTTTATATAGTCTGGCGCATGGCTGGAAGGCAGCGTTTCATCGGTGATTTGCACCATCGCTTCGCACGCTGTTTGAACATTCGGGTAAACCTTCGCGCCCACTGCCGCGAGCACAGCCGCGCCGAAAGCCGCGCCGTCGGTAGTGCTGGTGCGCGCCAGCGGTGCGTTCAGCACATCAGCCAGAATTTGCCGCCAGATCGCGCTTTTTGCCCCGCCGCCCTGCACGCGTATCTGCCTGACCGGCATTCCTGCCGCGCGCATCAGCTCAAAACTGTCTTTTAGTCCGAAGCTGACGCCTTCCAGTACGGCGCGGGTCATGTGGGCTTTGCTATGGCGCACTGTTAGCCCGACGAAAGCGCCGCGCGCCAGCGGGTCAGGGTGTGGGGTGCGTTCGCCGGTCAGGTAGGGAAGGAACAACAGCCCTTCGCTGCCGGCGGGAATATCGGCAGTTTCGCCTACCAGCTCATCGAACGAACGCCCGGCGCAAGTGAATCTCGCCACCACTGCAAACTGCCTGCCGCGCTCAGCATCACGCCCCATGAAATGCCACAGGCCGGGTGCCGCGTGGCAGAACGCATGTAATAGCCCATCTGGTTCGTAGGCATAGCGTTCCAGCGGCGCGAATACTACGCCAGAGGTACCTACCGCCAGCCCAATGATACCTTCGCGCACCGCGCCAACCCCCGCCGCGCCTGCCGCCTGATCGCCGCCGCCACCAACCACTGGGGTGCCCACGCGCAAGCCAGTTTCCGTTGCCGCCGTTGCCGTGACCATGCTGGTGATCTCCGTGCCTTCAAACAGCGCGGGCAGCCATTCATAGGGGATGCCCAATGCGTCAATTACTTCGGTTGACCAGCGGCGATTAGCGACATCTAACAGCAGAGTTCCGGCGGCATCTGAAAGATCGAGCGCGTAATCGCCAGTGAGCTTGAAGCGCAAATAATCTTTGGGCAGCAAAAAGTGCGCTGTTTTCGCGTAAACTTCCGGCTCATTTTCCTGCACCCATAGTATCTTAGGGGCGGTGAAGCCGGTCAGCGCGCGGTTGCCTGTAAGTTCAATTAAACGATGAAAGCCAACTTTTTCGGTGATCTGCTCGCATTGAGACGCGGTGCGCTGGTCATTCCACAAAATGGCTGGCCTAAGTACATTCCCCGCCGCATCTTGCAGCACCAGCCCGTGCATTTGCCCGGTAAGCCCAACAGCGGCGATATCATCCCCTCTCAAACCGCTTTCAGCTAAAGCCGCGCGGATCGAGGCGGCGATTCCCCCCCACCAGTCTGCCGGGTTTTGTTCACTCCACAGCGGCTTTGGTGTACTGATCGGCTGTGGCGTTGTGTGCGAGGCGATCACTTGACCTGTGTGATCAACGATCAGCGCCTTTGCGCCTGTTGTACTAATATCCAAACCGAGCAAGTAGGCCATAAGCTTAATTTCGCCTTCTGACAAAGGATAACGCTTTGATTGTAACGGACAGGCTATAATCAGGGTACTTCATAAGAGAAATTTGACCGCTATGGCTGACGATGCAGCATTCAATAATCCAACCATTCCTTCACGGCGCGGGCTGGGGCGCAGCGGCGAGGCACAAAATGCCCCTCAGCGCGATCTGCTGCAAAAAGCGCCGCCGCTGGTATTGCAGCAGTATTTCAACGGTGAAGTCAACCTTGATCGTGAGCTTGCCAGCCGCTATCCGGCTATGCCTTTGATGTCTCTCTCCAGTTTCCGCACTACCGGGCTGAATCCCCGGCGCGGGGTGGCGCTGCTTGCCACACAGGATGGCGCGGCTTCGCTGCGAGTTGAGGTGAATGGCGAAACCCGCGCTGTATCATTTGTGTTTGCCATCGGCTCCATGCTAGGCTTGGGCTTCTCTCCGCTGCGCTTAAGCGATCTGGATCGCGGGCAATGGCTGGATGCGATGCGCGCGCAGGAAGCAGCTTCCTTTTTATGGGGGCAAGCGCGCTGGGAACAGGATTACGTGATCGCCACGCCGGGACGCCATTTCTACAGCTTTTACGCTTTTTCCAATCACGGCCATGAAGCCGCCGCCCGCGTGACGACTGAAATCACGGGCAAGCTGCTTGACTGGCTCGAAAAAATGTGGCGATAGGGTGATTTTCGCACTTATTTTCGCCCTGCCATTCTCGCCGCATCCCGAATCGCGGCAGCCGCGACCTCAGCCGCAAACGCGCTCACGGTGAAAACATCTGCTTCAACGCTGCCCGTCGCCAGCGCGAAGATGGTGTCGCCATCAAATGGCGTATGCGCTGGAAGGACTGCACGGGCAAGTCCATCATGCGCCGCCTGCGCTACCTGATTCGCTTCTTCTTTTGTGAGTTTGGCATTGGTTGCCACGACGCCGATCACCGTATTTTTGGCTGCGTCATCGGGCGGCGCGCCGCGCCCCATTTTCAATAAATCCAGCGGATTCATATACGTATTGTTATCCATTGGGCTGCGAACGCCTGCAAGGATGCTGCCATCTTCAGCGATCACGTTGCCCAGCGCGTTTACGGCAAATAAGGCCGCAACTTTCAGCCCGCCGCCTAAATCCTGCGCTGCGCTGCCAATGCCCCCTTTGCTGCTCTGGCTGATGCCCATAAATTTGCCAATCGTCGCGCCTGTGCCAGCGCCTACGCTGCCAGATTTCACGGGATCAGCCGCTGCGTTCTGACAGGCTTCATAGCCCATCGCCGCATCAGGCCGCCGCTTGCCATTCCCAACATCCAGATCGAACAGGATGGCCGCTGGCACAATCGGCACGATATGATCGCCTGCCGCGTAGCCAGTACCCTGCTCCTCAAGGTAGCGCATTACGCCATCAGCCGCCGCCAGTCCGAAGGCGCTGCCTCCGGCCAGCACCAGCGCGTGAATATGCTGAACCATGTGCATCGGGCGCAGCAGATCAGTTTCGCGAGTGCCGGGCGCGCCGCCGCGTTGATCTATGCCCCCCACCGTATTTGGCGGGCATAAAATTACTGTGCAGCCGGTCATCGCCTCAAAATCCTGCGCCTGCCCGACGCGAATACCGTCAATTGTGGTCAGTGTTTGGTTCATGGGTTCGCCTTAATGATTCATTGGCAGGCGCGCCGCAGCGCGCCTGCTTGCTTCTGAATTGCCTACCCTTTAATTAACGTCGGAATGTCGCGCAGGCGCGGCGTTTTGCCTGCCAGCAGCGATTGCACCCGGAACAGCCGCCCTGATAACCAGATCGCGCCCAATGCCGCCAGCGCCAGCAAAATGATGCTGATCGCGATTTGCACCGGTGGCACCGGCGAAATTAACAGGCGCACAGTCATCGCTATTGGGCTGGTCAGCGGGAAGATGCTTAAAATGACAGGCAGTGTGCCATCCGGCTGTGTGGCGAAAACGGGCAAAAACCACAGCGGGGAAACGGCGGGCAGGGTGAACATTACTGCGTACTGTGGCCCTTCGCGCATGCTGTTAGACAGCGCGCCGATGGCAGCGAACAGCGCCCCGAACATCACATAGGCAAAGATGAAGTAAGCGATGATCAGCGGCAGGACGTTGACGGGTATCTGAATATTCAACAGGGCTGCCAGTATCCCAACTAAATTTAGCGCCTCGCCGCCCCCGAAGACTCGCGGAAGCAGCAGCATCGCGCCAATCCATACGATCAGTTGCAAAATTCCCAGCAGCCCTAACGCCAGAATTTTGCCTGCCAGCAGTTCCATCGGGCGGACAGAGGCCAGCAAAATTTCGATCAAACGGCTTTCTTTTTCTTCAATCACGCTTTGCATCAAATAGCCGTTGGTGATAAACAGGCTCATCAGCAGCGCGAAGGCGAAGATATAGACGATCAAAAATGTGGCATCAAAACTGGCATCTTGCGGGTTATTCAGCGCCAGATTCACGGTGGTCACGTTAGACGGGTCTAACAGCCGGGTGAAAATTTCGGGTTCAACTTCGCTGGCAAGGTTAGCCAGCGCCAGCGTTCGCGGCGGCTCAACGCTGATGCTCGCCATTTGAAGATTGGGCAGCACCTGGGTCACGCTGCCCGTCTCCATGTAATCTTCAGCGAAGATATACACTGTTTCAATCTCGCCTGCTGCCAGCGCCGCTTCCGCTGAAGCTGTATCTGGATAGCGAGTCATTCGATCTGCCAGCGCCTCAGGAATTTCTATCCTGCTGCTGAAATCAACGATGCCGCTATGTGCGCTGCTTGCCGTGTTGATCTCATTGATAGCCGTCGCCAGCGTGTCGGTGGTGCTCATACTACCGCCGCTCAGGTTGGTGACCGCCCACATCAGCACAAAGCCGATGATCGGCACGCCGAAAGTGCCGAATAAATAGCCTTTGCGGCGGATATTGCGCTTGAACTCATAAACGAAAACTTTGAGTACGTGGTTCATCCTGCGCGCTCCCCTGTGGCTGTCGTTTGCATTTCTGAACGACCGAAAATGGCGCCAATAATGCGCTTTAAGGATGGGCGCTTGCCATACATCAAGATTGACCAACGGAATACGCGGGCTGAAGCCCAAACCGCGAATAGCGTGGTGATGGTCATGATCAGAATGCTAGCCACAAGCTGCCAGGTTGGAATGCCGCTGTAACCAACGCGCAGAATCGCCGTGACGGGCGCGGTGAGCGGGAACAGCGTTAAGAACACGGCAATTGGCGCGTTTGGATCAGTGATGAATATATAGATGAAGAAGAACGGGATCACCAGCGGAAATACCGCTAACCCCGCAATCTGGCGGCTTTCCTGTTCTGATCCGGCGACTGCGCCGATGCCCGCCATGAAACTGGCGGTGAGGGCATACCCTAGCAGAAAATAGGTGATGCCGACGAATATAATATCCAGCGGCACGCTAAGCCCGTGCAGCTGCGGAATCGCATTGCTAAGCAACACTACCAGCAGCGTGGCGCCTACCCAGATGCTAATTTGCGTGATCCCAAGTGCGCCGAGTCCGATGATTTTGCCTGCCAGCAGTTGAAAGGGGGTTACGCTTGTCACCAGAATTTCGATCACGCGGCTGGATTTTTCCTCAACCACGCTGGACATCAAGGTGCCGCTGGTGGTCTGTATGGCCATGAAGAATACAAACACAAAAATCATCGGGATCATGAAGATCACCCCGATGCTGTTTTCTTCAATCTGCCGCCCATTGTTCAGCGTGAGCAGGCTCATCACTACAGGATCAAGCACCCGCGCCGCGATTTCTGGGTTGAGGCCGGTATCAATGTTAGCGATCAAATATTGGTTGAATGTTTCTATTAGCGCGTCGCCGCCGCCGCTGGCGATATACAGCGTAACGCTGCCGGTTGCCATGTAATCAGGCTCGACCACAAAATATGCCCCGATCTCATCTGCTGCCAGCGCCGCTTCCGCCGCTTCTTCGCTATCAAACATGGTGTAGTTATCGGGAATCGCAATTTGCCTGCTCAGCACCCCTGAATGATCTACATAGCCGATCTGATCGTTCACGTCGCCTGCTTCCGCCTGTATCGAAAGCGTGGTGATCACCAAAATGAGAGCGATCATCAAGATTGGGATGCCGAAGGTGGTGAATATGAAAGATTTGCGCCGCAAATTGGAGAGATATTCGCGGCTGGCGACTCTCCAAATTTTACTCATGAACGACGCCTTCCTCGACTACGCGGATGAAAATGTCGTTCAGGCTGGGAATCGCCTGCTCGAAGCGCCGCAGTTGATGCCCTGGCTGGCTTACAATTTGTTGCAGCACATCGTCGGACGAAGCGCCATCTCGCAAATAGAGCAGTGTTCCCGCCTGCGCCATCGTGCCTTCACCGTCTGAAATTTGCTCAACGCGCTCCACTGCTGGCAGCGCCGCCCAATCGCCAACCCCTTCAACGATCACGGCAGGCAGCGCGTAATCTTGCCGTACCTGCTGCACCGGCCCATACAGCGCTGGTTTGCCCCGGTTGATCATGAACAGGCGATTCGCCATTTCCTCAACCTGATACATCTGATGCGTGCTCATCATGATCGCCGTTCCCTGATTACGCAGGCCGATGATCAGTTCCTTGATAGTGAGCGTATTGATTGGATCAAGGCCGGAAAACGGTTCGTCAATGATCACCAGCTCAGGCCGATGCAAAATCGTGACCGCAAACTGCACCTTTTGCTGCATGCCTTTGCTCAGCTCGCTAACTTTCTTTTTGGAAACATCGCCAAGTTCCAACTGTTCCAGTAATTCCAGGCCGCGTTTGCGGGCATCGCCAGCGGGCATACCTTTCAACGATGCCAGATACACCATGATTTCCAGCACCGGAACGTTGCGATATAGACCGCGTTCTTCCGGTAGGTAGCCGATGCGGCTTTTACGCGCATCGTCCAATGTGCCGTCTAGCACCGCGATCCGACCAGAATCTGGCTTCAAAATATCCAGAATCATGCGGATGATCGTGCTTTTTCCCGCGCCATTCGGGCCAAGCAGGGCAAAGATTTCTCCCCCTTGCACGTCAAATGAAACGTTGTCAACTGCTTTGAAGCTGCCGTAAGACTTGCTGATTCCGGCAACCGAAACCGCTGATGATGTCATTCAGAACTGCTCCTTGCCTCGTTCGCCCATATCTTTATGCGGAATCACTCTAGTGATATTCCCTTGCAACGGCCGCCGCCTGCCAGCCCAATTGATTGGGGGATAAGCGAATCGACTGCTGCGTGCCGCTTTATCTTCAATGAGATGATCTAATCGCGGGTTCATAGGGTACCCTAACAAAACTATACACTTAATCTTTGCCCATCTCCCGTGATTGTATAGGAAGAATGAAGATCACCCCCGTTGCCACGAGATCGAATGTAATGGTAAACTGCGAAGAAGGAAATCAACCGTCCTTATCATTTTTATCGCGCTCTATCCTTTATTCTTTCTTTATCGGTGAGCGCTTTTGGGGACAAAATAAGTATGAAACGTCATATATTGGTGGTGGATGACGAAACAGGCGCGCTTACGCTCATTGGCATTATGCTGGAACACGGCGGTTTTAATGTGTTGAAGGCAAAAAATGCCGGCGAAGCATTAAGCCAGCTTGACCAGAGCACGCCTGATTTGATTATCCTTGATGTGATGATGCCGGGGATGGATGGAATTGAGTTGTGTCGTGTGATTCGCGAACGTGATTCCACTAACAAGACTCCAATCCTGATCCTTTCAGCTCGGGGCGATGCCGAAAGCATTATTAAAGGTATGGAAGCCGGCGCCAATGACTACCTGCCAAAGCCAATTCTCCATCATGATCTGGTTTCCCGCGTTCGCTCCATACTGGGGCAGGGCGTTGAAGCCGGATAATAGGATTTAGTGATTTACGTTTTCATCATCGGGGTGCAGCCAGCACCCCGGTTTTATTTTCAGCCGATAATGCGCTCTCCAAAGGTAGGGTTGCCTGCCCGCGTGAAATTACGTGTCTCGCATGCCTCGATTTACGCGGGTGGGATAGTCCGGCGATTCAACCCCATTTTGCCCCAGCAGCATATTCAATTGTGAAGCATGCCCGTGAACATGGCGCTGGTTATAGATCAGCAGTTCAAAAAAGCTGCACCCACCCCACCCAAATGTACACTGCCGCCGCGCCTGTTCGTCGGTCAGCGCGTCAATCGTGGTTTTACACTTCTCGCGTCCCTCGATCAAATACGCCAGCAGTTCTTGTTTGATATACACCCTTTGAGGAATCAGGCCGTATTCATCCTGCTCGATCAGTTCAAAGGGGGCGCGCGGCAGGAAACCTTCTTCTGTTCCGGTCAGGTAGCAGTGCAGCCAGAACAGGCTGTGATACGAGACATACCAGAACTGTGAAAGTTCGACGGGCTTATCGGCTGGCGTTTGCCACAGCTGTGCCTGCCACAGGCTGTCCGGGCAGGCTTTGATCGTCTCTTCCAAATAGTTAATTGAAGCGCCAAACTGCTGCCAGATCGCGGTTTTGATCAGCGAGTCCATCGGGTATGCTCCCTTTAACAGATCGTCAAAACGCCCAGCGCGTTGCCGTATTCGGAAAATCTTTCTCCAGCCATGTTAGGCCAGATGCTGGCTTGAACGCCCAGAAGCCAGCCGCTTCGGGGGTTTGATCGCCTTCGCCGGGGTTGAAAGCATACTTTTCGGCATACAATTTGGCGATCCGTACAAACAGCGCCGCATCATGCATCTCTGTAACGGCTCCCCGCATAATGACAACATCATCGCCGCTTTCAAGGTGGACGATCACGTTGTTCGGGTTGTGTCGAAAATTCCGTGCCTTACGAGATCGCGCCCCGATCCCAAAATAAAGCGCCCCTTCCAGCCATACTGCCCATACTGGCGCTGCATCCGGCGTTCCATCAGCCGATGCAGTGCAGATCCAGTAATTACGTGCTTTACCTAACTGTTCCTCTGCCCATGACCAGTCCATCAAGCCTTTTCTATCGCTGCTGATGCCGTAGTCTTGCATGGTCGGGCGGCTGGCGGTTGGGGATATTTGTGAGGTGTTCTCTGGCATATGCGAATCCTCAAATTTTTATGGTGAATGTATTTAGAAGATGAGGATTAAGGGGGAATATGTGAAATGAATCTGCCGGTGAGGCGAGTTTCATTGTGGCGGGGGATAGAGGTTAATCATAAGCGGTTTATTAACCTCATACCCCGTACAGCGTCCTATATATATTGTAGAACGTGTAAATTCGCTGCACATACAGCCGCGTGCTGTTGATGCTGATCGTAGTCAGAAACAGATCGTGATCGTCGCCTGCGATTGACTGCCATTGCAGCGCTCGCCCCGGCCCGGCGTTATAGGCAGCAAGCGCGGCAGTGACGTTGCCGCCAAACAGGTCTAGCTGTTCATCCAGATAGAAAGTGCCAAACTCAACGCTCATGTACGGGCGTGAAAGGCTCGAATGTTGGAAGTTAGGGATACCTAGCTCGCTGGCAATATATTCGGCTGTGCTGGGGATCACCTGCGTTAGACCGCGCTCGCCTGCCGCCGCCGTAGCATAAGCATCAAACAGGCTTTCATGGCGGATTAGCGAGTACATCAGCAGCGGATCAACCCCATAGCGCGTGGTGATGTCTTGCACTACGTCCAGGTAATACACCGGGTAGCGCATACGGGCGATGTATGGCGGGGCGTTCACTGTACCCACGCCAGAGGCATTGATCACGTTTGCCGCCGCTACAATCGAATCCTGATACGCGGCGATACCGCGTAGATAAATCGCAAGCTGGAATGAAGCCAGCGGGTCATTCTGGAATTGAGTGAGCAGGTCATCAAATTCGGCGCGTGCTTCATCATAGGCGGCCACCATCCATAATTCGCGCCCGCGCACCAATCGCGGGTCTTGCTCGATGGTTGGCGAAAGCGGCCATAAAGCGCCTTCCTGGGTGATGTTGAAGGTTGTGCGCAGCCAGTTTTCAGCATCGGCAATGAGCGCCGCGTCATCAAAGAAAAACTGGACATTGGACGGCCGCGCAAACGGCGCTGTGCCCTCCATAATGTCGCGGGCGCGGGCAGCGAAATAGCTATCGGGCGCGGCAGAAGTGGCCTGTTGCAGCGCCGTCGCTGCCATCTGCCCATCGCCGCGCGCTTGCGCCAGCCGCCCAA
Source organism: Chloroflexi bacterium OLB15 (assembly GCA_001567085.1). GTDB lineage: Bacteria > Chloroflexota > Anaerolineae > Aggregatilineales > Phototrophicaceae > Flexifilum. Next base: position 33,564 of record LMZS01000157.1, on the reverse strand, counting down.
GCTGCAAAAGCGCCTGCGCCTGCTGTTCGCCTGTCGTTTTTACACCGAGTTCGGCGTAATAGCGTTCGGCGGCAGCGGTATCCCCATTGTTTACGGCTTCAGTGGCCGCTAGGAACAGGCCATCAATCGCCTGTGTGCTGTCAGGATAGGTGTCTGCCAGCCGCTCAAAAATCGCGCGCGCCTCTGCCGATTGGCCGTTGGTGGCATACAAATAGCCTGCCCGCCACAAAGCTTCTGGCGCTTCGCCCAGATAATCAAAGTTGGTCGCCATCGCCAGATAATGCTCAATCGCCCCAGAAATATCGTTAGCAATGAAGCGTGTGCGTCCCTGTTCCAGCAGCGCCTGCCCAAAGAGCGAGTCAGTGGGGTATTGGTCAATAATCGTCTGGAAAGCCGTTAGCGCGGCGGCGGTATTGCCAATCTCGCGATAAGCCTGACCCATTAGCAGATGCACTTCTGCCGGAACGCTGGTGACCGGGCGCTCGGTGGAATATGCGTTCAGTGCTTCTAAGGCGAGTTCAAAATCGCCATAGTTGAAGGCGATGCGCCCGCGTAACAGGTTATCCAGCGGCACATTATTAGCATCCAGAATCTGCATCGCCTGATACGCTTCGGGGCGATCAGGATAGGTGCCGGCAATCTGCGTTAGCCGGGCGTAGCCTTTTTCATAATCTTCAGCCATCAGCAGCGTTTGCGCCGCTGTGAAATCAATATAAGCGCGGTAGGGCGCGTTCTGGGCGACGCTCAAAATCGCTTCATACTGTGACAGCGCATCGTCATAGCGCTGGTTGGCAATATATACCTGCGCCACCCGTTCACGCAGCGCCAGCAGGGGAACGTTGCTGCGCCCGGTATCTGCCGCCCGCTGGTACATGGTCATCGCTTCATCCTGACGGTTCAGCGCGATCAGCGCATCGGCAATTCGCTCCAGTGCGTAGCTATCCAGCATACCGGGGCGAACGTCCATATAACCGCGAAAATCAGCAATCGCCTGTTCCCACATAGACATGCCCATATAAGCATCGCCGCGTAAGAAACGGGCTTGCCCGGCGCGGGCATCATTCGGATATTGATCGAGGAATATCGTGAGTGCGTTAACCGAATCAGCGAAGAAGCCTTCACGCAGCGCGGCCTGCCCCAAGCCAAACAGTGCGGCGGCGCGCTGCTCGGCGGGAACACTATCGCCAGCATCTACTACCATGCGGAAGGTTTGCACTGCGCTTTCGTAAAAGCCGTTCAGCAGGTAGCGTTCCGCTGAAAGCAGCAGCATTTCTGGCGATGGCGGCGTGCTATCGTCTTGCCCGTATGCCGGGATGATCGGGAATGCCAGTAGAACCAGCGCGAAAACAGCGAGAGAGAGTGGGCGGTATATGAGTCTCATGGGCGGAATTATGCTGGCTTGAGAAGGTGTTATCAAGACAGAGGCTTGTTGCGTTGGTCAATCGTCGTAATAAACGCATGCTCGCTCTGTTGCAGAGAGGCATAACGGGCATGGAAAACCATACCCGTTGAACTGTGATTTGAAGTTTGGTGAATCAGATTTGCGAACGTTACTTTCCCCAGCTCAGGCTTGTTGGGCGGCCAGTACCCCGATCGTTGACCCAGCTCACACCGATTCTGGCGTCGCTGGATGTTGAATCCCCGGATAGCGAACAAACTAAGCATCTTTGCCTAGTGCGCAGCGATTAGTGCCCACATTAACGCTGCCTTCAAATAGGATCGGCGAGTCACCATACGAGCGAATTAGAACTTGCCGTTTTGGTTTTGCCACATTTCTCGGGGTGGGATAGTTTCTATCGTGTCCCAATGTTCGGCAATTTTTCCGTTTTCTACCCGGAACAAGTCATAGAATGAAGTTGGCTTGTTGGCAAAAGTGCCTTCACTAACGACGAGCACAAAAGTGCCTTCCCCAAGCACTTTGTGAATTTCGTCGTATTTCATAGTGATTTGTTGAGCCGCCATTGTCTCTAATGCTTGTCCTAATCCTGATAACCCATCTGCGATTTGCGGGTTGTGCTGGATGTAGTTGTCGCCCTCAAAGTAGTTTTGCAACACATCCAGGTTGCCGTTGACCAGAATATCTTCAACAAACTGCCGTACTAGCTGTTTGTTTTGCTCTGTTTGCTCTGCGTGTTCGGTCATCGTTGGCCCATCAATCATGGTATGCCCACTCGGATTGGGCGCCGTTTTTTCCTGGAGGTTATCCCAATGTTCGACAATTTTTCCGTTTTCAAAGCGGAAGATGTCAAAGCCGATTTTAGGCCCAAAGAAGTTGTAGTCCGTATGAGCAAATACGTACTCTCCGTCTTGGAACAATCGAATGGTGTTAACCGATGCCGAATTCGGCGGAAGTTGTTGTAACAGCTCCCCAAACCCCTGCAAGCCGTCTTTTGCCGTCAAGTTGTGCTGAATGTACTTGTTAGGGTTGATAAAGCTGATCGGAGCGGTATCTCCTGTTTCGATGCTCTGGAGCAAGTCAAAAACCTGCTGCTTCTCGGGAGTGCTATACGACATGTTCCTCTCCTTTTAACTAGAACTAACGCGGTTACAGTTATGGACAAAAAACTACACTAAGCGCTGGAGCGACTAAGAACCCGCTCCAGTAGCTGCGCTATTGTCACCTTCGCCAGCTCTTGCTCCATCGCGTTTTGGGCGGTATTTCCTACATCCTGCAAAATACCCTTTATGCTTCGGCCAACTATACAGTTGGGGTTAGGCGGGTTATGATGCAGCGTGAACAGTTCATTTTCTCCCACTGTTCGGTAAACAGCTAACAGAGTGATTTGTTCAGCAGGAACTGCCAGAACTGACCCGCCCTGAGCGCCTTCTTTGCTAAAAACGAAACCCCCTTCAGTTAGCGTTTGAAGCAAACGACGAATAACAACAGGGCTTGTGTTTACGCTGGCCGCAATGAAATCTGAAGTCACATACTCATTGGGCTCGCTGTTCGCCAGGAGAGCTAAGATATGTGTTGCTACCGCAAAGCGTGAATTTGAACTCATAAGATTACAGGTTTTATCCATAACTGAAACTATCTTAGTTACAGTTCTGCATTTTGTCAAGGACTGAATTTTGCAGCGAATCCAATATGAAAATAATCGTCGCCTATAGACTAGGGTTGCTATAGATGATTGCCTTATGGCGCGGGCGGCACTAAGTCCCCGCTTAACCACGGCATACCAAAACCGATGACCAGATGCCCGGCTTCCGCCAGCGCTTTGCCAAGGCGGTCTACGTTGTCAAATGGCCACCAGTACGGCGCGTTGGGAACAATTGCCACTCCGAAATCCTTGACCACCAGCACTGAAAGATCGCGCCTTACAAACTGTGGGTGCTGGCTGCGCGCGGCGGGGTTGGGATGGTCGGTGCGCGTCAGCGTGACCCGAAAACGCGAAGGCATACCCGAACTCCACTCCGTTTCCTGATACGCCAGCAGTTGAAATTCGATATAGCCGTACAATCCGCCATCAAAAGGCTTTGCAAAGCGAAACAGCCCTGCCGCTTGATGCGAAGGGCTTTCCTCAAGTACGTATCCGGCGGCGGTGAAGGCTTGCCCGACTACCGTGATCAGCACCAGCTTGAACGAGTCCTGCGGCGTTTGCGCGAGCATCTTTAGACGCTAATCCAGCAGGCTTTGCAGCGCATCTGGCGTGGTCACCGGAAGCTGACAGGCGAATTGGCGGCATACGTATACTGTTGGCTCGCCTTCCTGCATGGTGCGGTAGCTCAGCAGCGGGATCGTGTGTTCGCCATCTACATCGGCTGGAGAAAGTGCTACCACCGCATTAGGCCGGTAATCATCAAAAATTTCGGTCAGTAACGCTACGGTACGGTCATCATTGAATTCGCCAACTACCGCAATTTCACGCACCCCGCGCACCAGCATACTGGCGGCCGCCAGCGCTTCGCCAAAGGCCTGCGGAACCTGCCTCATCGCGGCGTCCAATGGCGCTAGGGTTTCACGGGCTGCCTGCTCATAATCGGCGCTGCCGCTGTAAGCAGCCAGCATCACCAGCACTTTTGCCATTATCGAACTACCCGCAGGCACAGCGTTATCTTGCAGGCTTCGCGGGCGGGCGATCAGCGTTTCGCCGTCATCCGGCGTGTCAAAAAAGCCGCCATCCGGTGCGCGGAAGTGCTTGAGCGCGTTATCTGCCAGCGTTTGCGCCAGCACGTACCAATGTGGGTCAAAGGTGGTCTGGTAAAGCTGCAAGAATGCTTCGGCAAGACAGGCGTAATCTTCAAGAAAGCCGTTGATCCGCGCGCTGCCATCTTTGTAGGTGCGGAATACGCGCCCTGCGCTGGTCACCATTATTTCGCGCAAAATTGCCCTGCGCGTAACGCCCCATCCAGATAATCCTGCCGCTCCAGCACACGCGCGGCTTCGGCAAGGCTTGCCAGCATCAGCCCGTTCCATGATGCCAGTATCTTGTCATCTAATCCGGGGTGTACCCGCTGTGCGCGCGCAGCAAACAAGATATCTTTGATGATCTCCAGCTTCTCGCGCAGTTGTTCAACCGTCAGCCCAAGCCGCGCGGCGGTTACCGCATCGTCATTCGGGCGATATAAAATGTTGTGACCTTCAAAATTGCCGCGCCCGCTTACGCCCCACGTTTCAACTGCGATACGCCCGTTCTCTTCGCCTAGCAGCGCGGTCAATTCGTCTTTCGACCAGACGAAAAATTTGCCTTCCACGCCTTCGCTGTCGGCATCGGTAGCGCTGTAAAACCCGCCTTCCGGCGCGGTCATCTCACGCAAAATGTAATCGTAAATTTCTTCAGCCGTCTCTTTGAAGAATGTATCACCGGTTACCTGCCATGCATGCAAATACACGCGGCTCAACAGGGCATTGTCATACAGCATCTTCTCGAAATGCGGCACCAGCCAGATCGCATCCACGCTGTAGCGGTGAAAGCCGCCGCCTAACTGATCATAGATGCCACCCATTGCCATCTTCTTCAGCGTCAGCGTGACCATGTTCAGCGCGGCTTCATCGCCCGTGCGGTGATGGTATTGCAGCAGATATTCCAGATTCATCGCCTGCGGAAACTTGGGCGCACCGCCAAACCCGCCATAAGTCGCGTCATATTCACGCTCAAACGGCTTCAAAGTAGCGTCCAGCAGGTCTTCGTTCAACTGGCTGCCTTGCCCGATACCCAGCGAAGCGCGGTTCAATCCCTGCGTAAGCTGCCCGGCAATTTCTTCTACCTCATCGCGGCGGTTCTCGTAGGCATCATATACGCCCTCAAGTACCTGCTTGAAAGAGGGCATCCCGTAGCGCGCTTCTTTCGGAAAGTATGTTCCCGCGTAAAATGGTCGCCCGTCCGGCAGCAGGAAAACGGTCATCGGCCAGCCACCATGCCCGTTAGAGAGTGCCTGCACCGCTTGCATATAAATATCGTCAATATCCGGGCGCTCTTCGCGATCCACCTTGATATTCACATACAGCTTGTTCATCATCGCGGCGGTGGCCTCGTCCTCAAAGCTTTCGTGCGCCATCACATGGCACCAGTGGCAGGCGCTGTAGCCAACACTCAGCAATATCGGTTTATTTTCAGTTTTTGCGCGGGACAGGGCTTCTTCGCCCCAAGCGTACCAATCTACGGGATTATCAGCGTGCTGTCGCAAGTAGGGGCTGGTTTCATTTGCCAGACGATTCATTGATTCTCTCAAAAATTGCCATCAGGGTTACGGTATAGAAGGTGTCACATCAGCGTTTCTTCCGCAATGAACCCTGGTTAAACCTGAAATAGGGCTGGCGGCGCAGCGGTCATTTTTGCACAACTTGATGTGCTTGGAGGGGGATACGATTTTTCCGTTCATAAATTTGAACACATCACTTGGAGCCTGGAGCGCTGCAAGCTATCATGGAGCTGGTTTTGAACTTTAAATCGCTGATTCAGGAACTGATTTTATGTATACCATTGGTGTAGATTTTGGCACGCTTTCCGGACGTGCAGTTTTGGTAGATGCCAGCAATGGCGCAGAGATTGCTGCCAGCGTTTTTGATTATCCTCACGGGGTCATTGATGAGAAGCTGCCCGCCAGCGGCGCCACCCTGCCGCCAGAATGGGCGCTGCAAGACCCGCAAGATTATCTCGATGTGTTTTTCAATACTATTCCCGCCGTCCTTAAGCAAAGCGGCGTGAACCCGGATGAAGTCGTTGGTATCGGCGTAGATTTTACGGCCAGCTCGCCTATGCCCGTTAAAAGTGACGGTACGCCGCTGTCCTTTTTGCCTGAGCTGAAGAACAACCCGCACGCTTACGTGAAGCTGTGGAAGCATCATGCTAGCCAGCCGCAGGCCGATAAGATCAACGCGGTCGCCCGTGAGCGTGGTGAATGGTGGCTGAAGCGCTACGGAGGTAAATATTCGTCGGAATGGTTCTTCAGTAAGCTGATGCAAGTGCTGGAAGAAGCGCCCGATGTTTACGATGCGATTGATGTGTATATCGAGGCGGCTGACTGGGTGATCTGGCAGTTGACCGGCGTGATGACCCGTAACGCCTGCACCGCTGGCTACAAGATGCTGGTGCAGGATGGCCGCTACCCATCGCCCGAATACTTTGGCGCGCTCGATCCCCGCTTTAAGAACGTGATTGCCGAAAAAGTGGCGGGCAGTTTTGCTCCGTTAGGCGGCAAAGCAGGCGGCTTAACGCCAGAAATGGCCGCCAAACTCGGCCTGAAACCCGGCACCGCCGTCGCCGTTGCCAACGTAGATGCCCATGTGACCGCGCCAGCCGTGAAAGCCACCGCACCCGGCGTGATGGTCATGATCATGGGCACATCCACCTGTCATATCATGTCTGCTGCCGATTTGCAGGATGTTGATGGCATGTGCGGCGTGGTTGATGGCGGCATCGTTGATGGCTTGTATGGCTACGAAGCCGGCCAATCTGGCGTAGGCGATATTTTCGCGTGGTTTGTGGAAAACGCCGTCCCGCAGGAATACTATGACGCGGCTAAAGCTGCTGGCATGAACATTCACGCTTATCTGGAGCAGGAAGCGGCTAAACAGCGCGTGGGCGAACACGGCTTGCTGGCGCTTGATTGGTGGAACGGTAATCGCTCTACACTGGTTGATACCGAACTTAGCGGTTTGCTCATCGGCGCAACGCTGGCAACCCGCGCCCCCGATATTTACCGCGCTTTGATCGAATCTACCGCTTTTGGCACCCGTGAGATCATCGAAGCTTTTGAAGCGCGTGGCGTGCGTGTAGAAACGCTGGTCGCAGCGGGTGGTTTGCCCGAAAAGAACGCTCTGCTGCGCCAGATTTACGCCGATGTCACCGGACGCGATCTCAAGCTTGGCGGTTCAGCGCAGGCCCCCGCGCTTGGCTCAGCTATTCATGCGGCTGTTGCCGCCGGGTTGTATCCTAATGTCGCCGCCGCCGCCGAAAAGATGGGTAAGCTGAAGCCGGAAACCGTCTCGCCGATTCCCGAAAATCAGCAGGTCTACAACGCGCTCTATGCCGAATATAAGGCGCTCTATGATTATTTTGGGCGCGGCTCAAACGATGTTATGAAGCGGCTCAAGAAAATCCGTAACGCCGCGTTAGAGGCGTAGTGTTCCCAATTCACTCTTTTTGTTATTTCCGCAAACCTCAATATTTATCTACTCGATACCCCCTCTCTCTCATGGAGAGGGGTAGAGGTGAGGGCTAAAAATGCTACTTCCGGAACTCCGTCGCATCGTCTGCGACCTGCATGCTGAACTTCCCAAAAATAATCTCGTTGCCTGGACGAGCGGCAACGTCAGCGCCCGCGACCCTGAAACCGGCTTGGTGGTCATTAAGCCCAGCGGCATTAAATTTCAGGATTTAACGCCCGAAAATATGGTTGTCGTCTCCGTCGACGGGAAAATTGTGGAAGCAGCCCACAAGCCGTCTTCAGACACCGCCTCACACTGCTACATCTACCGCCAGATGCCTAAAGTGAACGGCGTGGTGCATACCCACTCGCGCTATGCCACCGCCTTCGCCGTCTTAGGCCGCGAAATTCCCTGCGTCACCACCGCCATGGGCGATGAATTTGGCGGCCCGATACCCTGTGGCGGTTTTCAGTTGATTGGTGGGGAAGAGATCGGTCAGGAAGTGATCAAAACGTTGAATGGCGTGAACAGTCAGTCCTGTATCCTGCAAAATCACGGCGTGTTCGCCACTGGCAAGACTGCCGAAGATGCCGTCAAAGCCGCCATTATGACCGAAGACAACGCCGCCATCGTCTGGACAGCCCTGCAAATGGGTACCCCCATTCCGATTGACGAAGCCAACATCGTCAAACTCTACCACCGCTACCAGAACGTCTACGGACAGTAGAGGTATACGCTTATCCTGAGTGATGATGTCCTTGTTGCTTTAACTCCGGAATTTCAACAATGTTCTAGATGTGGACTAAATTCAGGCGAAAATATTCATAGGCAATGGCGTTTCGTAATCCGATAACGTTACGCCGGGCGCGCGTGGTGTCGAAATCTGGGCAGTTTTGCGCTCTTTAGACGCAGCGGTGTGGCTGATCTGATCGAGCGCTGCTGTCGCCATGCCGCCCGATTTTCTAACCACCCTCTTTTCAGAGGATATACAGGCTGTTTCTGATGCCGCAGCGCGTATCGGCATGGATTTCGCACAGCCTTCAGTCAATCAAATCTATGGTTTGCCTGCGCGCGTCTCCGCAATGGCTGAACTGGCAGATCGCCAACCGCTGCTGGTTCCTATTGGCGAGGCCGGGTTAGCTACCAACCTTCTCGGCGGCAGCATCAACCGCGAAGGCGTGACCACTACTTTCTGCAAGCAAGGCTTCTTCACCGCACAGCAGTATCCTGAAATGGCCGCCTGCCAACACACGAACCTGGTGATTCCCGGCAATCCGGTGATGATGGTCGCGTCGTGGGAAGCGCCGGACGCGGTGTTGCGGTTTGAACTGCCCGGCGGCGCGGATTTGAGTGCCTACAGCGCTATCAGCCTGCGCGCTGCGCTCAATCCCTTATCAGCGCTCAACATGCCCGATGCCCCACAGGGGTTCAGCATTCAACTGACGGATGGCGCAGGCAATATTGCCGCCGTTCCTACGCGCCCCGATGAACCCGCGCTGCAATTTCCGCCGGGTGAAGTGGAAGATGGTTTCTTTGGCGCGATGTTTAATGGGCGTGTGCCACTCACCAGCATTCGCCTGCTCTTGAGCGACTATGATGGCATTGATCTGACCGATATTCGCGAAATCGCGCTGGTGTTTGACCGGAACGAAAGCGGCACGCTCTTTCTAGCCGATCTCGAATGGGTGCGCTAGCAGCCGCGCGGCTCGTTTTATCCTTTTACGCCGGATAAAGAGATGCCGCGAACAAAATAGCGCTGTGCAAATATGTACACAAACAGCACTGGCAGCATGACGATCACCGAAGCCGCCATCATGAGCGGCCAGTTGGTTTGCCTGAAGGCTGACGTTGAGGAATTGAAGTAGGCCAAGCCTAATTCTAGCGTTCGCATCTCTGGCGTTCGCGCAATTAGCAGCGGCCACAACAGGTCTGTCCACGTGCCCATGAAGGCAAAGACTGCCAGTGTTGCCAGTGCCGGCCCGTTCAGCGGAAGGAATATCCGCCAGTAAATCCTAAATTCGCTAGCGCCATCAATACGCGCTGCTTCCTGATAATCTCGCGGCACGCCTAGAAACGCTTGCCTGAGGAGGAAGATTCCAAAGACGCTTGAAATGGCAGGAATAATCAAGCCCGTATAGGTGTTCACCCATCCTAACCCGAAAACAATCAGGAATAGAGGAATCAGGGTCACTTGGTAGGGAACCATCATTGTCGCTAGGAAGATCACAAATAACGTATCGCGCCCGATGAAATTGAGCCGCGCGAATCCGTAGGCTGCCAGCGAGGTAATAAGCAGCTGCCCGACGACGGTAAAAAGTGTAACCACCAGCGTATTGACGAAATAACGGCCAAAAGGGACGAGCGTAAACAGCATCTCGTAATTTTTGAAATTGATTTCTGTTGGTAAGAGCTGCGGAGGATACGCAAAAGCTGAATTTGGCTCTTTTAACGATGTTGTGACCATCCAGATGAATGGCACAATCATCGTCAGCGCAACCCCAATCAATACGGTGTAGCCAGCAATCTTGGCGAAAACTTTGAATGGCGTATTCTCATGAGAAGTCATGAAGCTTTACCTTTAGAAGAGACCGCTTTCGCCCTGCCGGCGCCGGTACCATACCTGAATCAGAGTCGCGGCGAAGATCACTGCGAACAGAATCCACGCCTGAGATGCAGCATAGCCCATATCATAGGCTTCAAATGCGCGTGTATAGATGTGATAGACAACAACATCGGTGGAACCGCGCGGCCCACCACCGGTAATGACATAAATCGGTGAAAACACCTGAAATGAGCCGATTACCCCGGTAATAGCCAGGAAAAATGTTGTTGGGGCTAGCAGTGGAAGCGTAATTCGGAAGAACGTTTGGGTTCTGTTTGCGCCATCAATGGCCGCTGCTTCATGCAGTTCTTCGGGGATGGCTTGCAGCCCGGCCAGCCAGATCACCATTTGGAAGCCAACGCTTTTCCAGATAGCGATGATCACAATCGCAATCATCGCCGTTGAGGGATCGCCAAGCCAATTGACAGGCGCGATGCCTATCTGCCGTAAAACGTAGTTCAGTATGCCGACCTGCGGATCGAGCAGGGTGATCCATATGATAGATACCGCTACCCATGATGAAATGACTGGCATAAAGAAAAGGGTACGAAATAAGTAAACGCCCTTCAGCTTCTGGTTCATAACCAGCGCAATCAGCAGGCTTACGATCATGCTGCCCGGAACATACAGCAGCGTGTAGTAAGCGGTATTCCGCATGGCTTCCCAGAATCGCCGGTCACCGAATAGAAACTCGTAATTTTCCAGACCGATGAAGAGCGCGGATTGTGGGTTTGGCCCGCGCCAGTTTGTAAACGAGAGATATAAACTAAATACAAGCGGAATAAGTAAAAAGAGCAGCAAATGCAAAAATGCCGGGAGGATAAAAAGGTAACCTACTTTTTCGTTTGATCGGCTCCAGAATCGCTGCCAGAGATTTTTCTGTTTCGGCAGATAGGCTGTGGTGGCCGCTATTTTTCCGGTATAGCTCATTCCGGCTTCATCCTTAAAGGGGGCCGCTCAAATCTGAACGGCCCCATGATCAATATGACCTGTTACTGACGTGAAAGCTCGCGCTCAATCTCTTCAACAGCGAGATTGACTTCTTCGGTAACATCGGCGCCTGCCAGAATGTTTTCCATCATCAGGTCAAGGCGTGGTTCAATGATGGCGAAGAAAGTGAAGCGTGTATTCGGGTCTGGAAGCGCGTCGTTTGCTTCTTCCACAAAAACAGCCTGAATTTCCGGCCACTGTGAAACTTCAGAAGCCTGATCTGCAACCGCCTGATTTGCGGAAATCTCAAGACCAGTGACGGCCTTGGAATCCTGGAAAACGGGGCTGGTAGCAAAGTCAATGAAACTGCAAGCTGCTGCCAATTTTGCCGGGTCGCTTGCTACTGCTGAATTGATGACCCAACCGTCTTCAAAGGCAATTGTGGCGTCGTTCGCGCCGACCGGGTAGCCAACAACTGCGACGCGGCCGGGATCGTAGTTATCCTGATTTTGCAGGCCAACAAGTTCCCACTGGCCGCGCGGGAACATAGCAACCTGACCGTCAAGGAAGACGGAGGTAAACGCGCGTTCCTGAATCATTTGATCCAGCGCATTCGGCGGCGGAGCGACGTGGTATTCAAGCACCAGATCGCGCAGGAAGGTGATAGCTTCAATGGTTTCAGGGGAGTTCAGGTAGCCATCAACGGTGGAACCATCTTCCGAGATGACGTTGCCGCCGAAAGTCCACACCCAGGGCAGATTCTCCAGAACGAAGAACTTGCGCACGCGCACGCCGTACTGCTCAATGGAGTTGGGGTCAAAATCGGGATCGGTTGCGTTGCGCCCCTGCGAATCGAGGGTGAGCAGCTGCGCGGTGTTCAGGAAATCTTCGACAGTCCAATCTGAGGTAGGCACTTCAACGCCTGCGCTGGCGAATACTTCTGGATTGTAGTAGATCACCATAGGCGTGAAGCCGTTGGGCACGCCATAAACCGGGCCGTCCGGGCCTTCTGGTTGGTGGATGGCAAGGATGCTGGGGATGAAGCGATCCATCGTCAAATCAGGGGTGATGTCCAGGCATTGACGTACATCAAGGATATAGTCGCCTTCGATCAGCTCTGGTAGCAATGCCTGCCCCGCGCGCCAAACGTCTGGCGCGGTGCCTGCCGCCAGATCAACCATGATCTGAGTTTCAAATTCGGGCGGTTGCTCAACAACATTGATACTGACATTCGGGTTGGCTTCCTGAAAACTGGATACCAATGCCTGATAGGCCAGATCAAGTGGTGTGCCAATTTCTTCCGGGGGAACCGTCACCCCAACAACCGTTAAAGATACGGTATCCTGGGCAAAGACACCGAGCGGCACGAGCGCAAGCGAAGAAATCAGCGCTGCTTTCATCAAGTGCTTTATTCGGAACATGTAATCTTCCTCCATAACGAAAATAAGCTAGCTCAACATTCTTAGGCTCAAGCAATCCTGGTAACCCGGAATTGGTACATTGGCTAACCTTCCACTCTGACCTGAAGCCTACGGTAAGAATAATTTGATGGATCAGCCAATGTCAATCTTTTTGGGCATAATGTATAAACCATTGATCCATTTGTATATACAACGGGATCTATACATCTCGTTTTTCTGTATTGAGAATGCCCCTGTGCTGCAACCACACACACAGGCTGTAGGTGTTTATCAAAGCGAATAAAACCGGGGTAACAAAGAAGACTGGCGCGATCAGGATCGCTGAAGTCAGCAGGATGAGAATGATTAGCGCGAGATATCCAGCAAAGTAGGGAAGATCGCCCATGATGGTGAAGGCGCTGTTACGTATTGCCTGGATTGGTGATGGCTTTGCCTGCAAGAGCATAAAAGGCCAGAACAGGAACTGAATCCAGATGATGCCTGCTGTAAGCACGGCTATCGCGGCTAACAGGATTTCGCTGGCATATACCAGCCTGCCCAATAGAAATAACCCGCCTATGATCAACACGTTCGCGAAAGTGATCAGCCAACTCGTCACAAACCACCGCCGCATTGAGGCTAAAAATTGACCTGCCGTGGGCGGGTGGTTTTGAAACGAAAGATGGGCTGCGGCAAAGAGGGCGGCTGTTGCTGGCGGAAGCAGGATCACGGTCAGGCAGGATGCAACCCACAGCAAGTTGATCCCGACGAATGGAATGAGCCAGTCCCCAAGGTCAACCACCATCAATTGTATCGGGCGAATTCGCCATAAATGTGGCGGCAGCGCAAATTGAGGGGAATCCGCATTTTTTCGGAACATAATCTCCAATAAATTACCCTGATAGATGGGCTAAAGCTGCCAGTATTCACCTGATGAAGCTATACCCCAAACGTCATGCTGCTTTCCGGCGGGATGATCGCCGCCTGACTATGCACATTCACAGGCAGCGCCTTGCCGCTGCGATTGTTGATCTTCACATCAGCCGCCGTGATTTCGACCAGCGCCCGTTGGCCTTTCCAGATCACCGGGAAGGCTAACCGTTTCCAATGGTCGGGCAGGGAAGGCGAGAGTGTTAGCGTTTCAGCATTCATGGCGGTTTGCATCCCGCCAAAGCCGAAAACCGCAATCTGCCAGATCATGCCGTTGGCGGCGATGTGCAGGCCTTCTTCCGCCCCGCCGTACAGGTCAATGCCATAGCTCCGCTTCCAGAACGACCATGCTTCATCAGTAAGCCCCAAACGTAAGGCGATCAGGGCATGAACGCCCGGCGAAAGCGAGGAATCGTGCGTGGTGTAAGGCAAATAATAGTCCCAGGCCAGCGCCACTTCAGTATCTGTGAATTCGTGCGGGAACAGCGCCATCAGCAGCAGCACATCGGCCTGTTTCAAGCACTTGCTGCGGTACAGGCGTTCCTGCGAAACCTGCGCGGCGAACGTTTTGTCCCAGTCTTTCCACAGCCCGCCGATATCCATATCCGCCAGCGCCTCAAATTCCTCGCATTGCAGCACCAGCCATCTGCGCGCCTGATGATCGGCAGGGATTGGGCAATACCCGCGCATTTTCCGCCGAAGATCGGGTCATCGGTCAGCGCGGAAGCCGCTTCCAGCGCCAGCGAAACCAGACGGTTAGTATAGGCGTTGTTGTTGCTGATAGGCGTGTATTCGTCTGGTCCCATCACCCCTAGCAGGCCGGGCGCATCCACGCCTTCGCGCCAGTCAATTCGCTCCAGCCAGTATTCGGCAGTCTTTAACAGCACTTCGCGCCCCTTGTTTTGCAGGTAGCCGGCGTCGTTGGCCGCTCGTGCGTAGTGCATCATCCCGTACACTACGTCCGCTGTTACATGCACTTCATGATCGCGATACTGCCAGTTTGGGCATTGGTCAATGCCGTCAATGTCGCCTTCCCACGGGTAGCGCGCGCCTGCATAACCATATTCAGCGGCATTGATCTCCGCCCCTTTCAGCGTATTGATCCGAAAATCGGTCAACATCCGCCCTTTCTGCGGATCGGTATACAGGAAGAACGGCAGCAAATACATTTCTGTATCCCAGAAATATAGTCCGCGATAGGCATCTCCGGCATATGCTTTCGGGTCAATCGCATAGCGGCTGTCATTCGGGTGCGCGCGCATCAGGTGGTACAGCGCCAGCCTTAGCGCCAACTGTGAGTCGTCGTCACCTTCCACCAGCACATCGGCCTTATCCCAGCGCTCACGCCACACATCGGCATGTTCCTGATGCAGCGCCGCGTAGTCCACAGCCAGCGAAAGCAGCATTTCGGGCGACAGGGCTTCCTGATCCGCGCTGGTGGTCATCGCTGTTCGTTTTTCGATGATCACTGGCTTTCCGGCAGGCAGATGAATTGTCGTTGTCAAATCGGCGCGTCGCTCTGAAGCTTCATAGTCGTAGACTGCCCCCTCAATCAGCAGGCATGATCGTTGGTTGACGGTA
The DNA here is from genome assembly GCA_001567085.1 of Chloroflexi bacterium OLB15. Taxonomy (GTDB): domain Bacteria; phylum Chloroflexota; class Anaerolineae; order Aggregatilineales; family Phototrophicaceae; genus Flexifilum. The sequence goes on along the minus strand of LMZS01000157.1, from coordinate 18,530 downwards.
GCACCTGTGTCCAGCGTCGCCACGCAGTCGATCTGGCTATCGGCTTCACGGCTGAACTTCACCTGTGTGAAGTGGTCGTAACCGCTGGTGCGTACGTCGCTGTCAATGCCCGCGCTGATGGCGCAGTCAATATCCTGATCGCTCATCAGCGTCAGCCGCTGCACGCACAAATGAGGCCGCGCCGCGCTCACGAAGCACTCGTAGCGCGTTTGCACCTGCGCGCCAGCTTTCGTTTGCCAGTTTAGCGAACGGGTCAGCGTTGCCGTTTTGAAATGCAGCACCCGCCTGTAGCTGTCAGTTCGACTCCGCTGCATATCCAGTTTTTCGCCATTGATAGCCGGAACCAGACTCAAAAATGAAGGTAAATTCGCCAGTTCCTTGCCCATCAGCGGGTGCAAGCCATAAATACCAGGGGCAAACACCCCCCATTTCACAGGCATATATGGAAAAGTTTCTGAGGTCACGTTGGCTGGGCGGCGCATATAGCTCAGGTTTTGCGGCGCGTCTGCCAGATGTTCTTCCAGCGATCCGCGCACGTGCATTGTGCCGCTGCCCAGCGTGAACAGGCCTTCATTGGCTTTGGCTTTTTTAATCTCGAATTCAGCTTCAATCAGCGACCAGTTATCGCTCATTCTGTTCATACCTCTAAGCGATTTTGCGAGGCTCTGCTTAAAGAAAATTGGCAGGGAAAAGGCATGCTTTTTCCCTGCGATATATACAGGCTTGTTATGCTATCCCAACCGCGTCGTCAAGGCAGGTGGTTCGCGCACGGGCTAAAATGCGCAGCTTACTATTTCCCCCAGCAGCCATTGACCTGCAATATTCGCGCTGAAACTCTGCACCTGATCGCCTGTGCCGCCGCTGAAACGCAGCGTAGATGCGTACAGTTTGCCAGCGCCAATGCTGATCTCGACCAGATATTCGCTCTGCTGGAACAGCCGCGCATCCAGCCGCGTCATGATCAGCGTCACTGCTTCTGCGCCAAAGCGCTCGCGCAGCGCGGCAGTATCCAGCGCATAGTCTGTCGCCAGATTGTAAAACTGCAAGTCGGCATAGCCTTCATGTGGGAAATCGGCCAGCACAGCATGGGAATGCAGCAGTTTGATTGACTCCCGCCAGAATGGAAGCGGGAGCGCAGGCAGCGATCCTTCGCCTGTATGCAGCAGGATCGCTTTGCCGCCGCTGCGGATGAAGGCTTCGATTTCACCGGTTAGCAGCGGCGTGATCAGCGCTTTTGAGCCATCTGCTTCAGCAATATCGTGAATACGCGCCGCCGGAATATCGCTCAACTGCCCTGCTGGATCGTAGATGATGGCATTTTCAAGGCTGGCCGCCGGATATACCCAGTGAGTCCACGAATTACGCCGAATGCCATCGCTCGCGTTCAGTTCAACAGTTAGCTCGCAAATTTCCGGGCGTGCTACCTGAGGCATGGCGATTTCAATTGCGACCAGTTCGTGCAGCCGTTCGGCATTCAGGGTTTTGGCGACCGGCATGATGCCTTCGGCAATCACTTTGCCGCTTATTTTGTGGCTGAATGTCCATTTTAGCTGGCTTGCATTCACCGCCGCTTCGCCAGTCGCCAGCACGAGACGGAAGGTGACTTTGCTGCCGGATGGGTGATTGAACTTATCTTTAGGCGCGGGGCGGTCTCCGCCGTGCTGCCACATGCGCCCGCGTCCCTGCTCCAGCAGCAGCACCGCGTCACTATTGAACTGCCTGAAACTATCTGCCGGATATTTGCTGCGCCCTAAATCGTCAAACACGCCGCCCACAAACATCGGCGTATCGCGCAGGCCGGTCAGCACATAGCCGCGAATATCGCGCCGCGCACGCACTGTTTCCAGAATCCGCTTGCGGTAGATGAACGACTGTTTGCGCGAGATCGCCTGCATTTGCGCGTCGCTAAAGGGTAGGTTAAGGCCGCCTACCAGCAGTTCTTGATCGCGGTATGCCCAGCGGTGTATCCCGCCATCTTTGCCTAGCAGATCGCGCCACCACATGCGCGCGCCGTTTTCGACCAGTTCCGCCGGATCGCGGTAGTCGTCGCTGTCGCAAAACTCGCCGAAAATCCAGGGGCGCGGGGATCGCCAATCGCGCCGGAAATGTTCACATAAGGGGGTGAAATAATGCAGGTCGCAGTAGAAATGATAGTCGTTGAAATCGGCGGTATCGCTGGTCAGTCCGCCGTAGGCCTCGCCGCTGCCGCTGTTGTCGCACACGATCACCCCGCTGGTAGCGCGGCGAGTAATATTGTCCAGCGCCTCCAGCAGTTCAGCATCGGCCATATCCGCGCTTAATTCGCAGCCAAGGCTGTAGATCACCACCGATGGATGATGATGCACCTGCGCCAAAATACCGGCATATTCCTTTTGCGATTGTTCGCGCAGATGATCGCTCAAACGGGGCAGCCACATCGGCAGCTCCAGCCACAGCAGCATCCCCTCTTCGTCGGCAATCTCGAACAGGCGTGGGGCAGGCACGTACAGGCACAGCTTAAAAAAGTTGAAGCCTAACCCGCGCACCCGCCGGAATTCTGCGCGGATTTCGTCTTCGCTAAAGTTTGGCGCCAGCGTGCGCGGTTCCCAACCCCAGCTTAAGACGCCGCGTAGAAAGATCGGTTTGCCGTTCAAAAGCAGCCGCTCTCCGCGTGTTTCAAGTTTGCGGAAGCCAAAAGATCGCGCCGTTTCGCTGATCGGCAGGCCTTCTTTCAAGATCGCCAGTCGTATTTGATAAAGATCAGGCGTAGATGGCGACCATGCCTGCGGATTTTCAACGGTGAGGGACGCAGCCAGCCTGCCATACGCGAACGGCGCATCCAGCCTCGCGGCGATTTGCCCATCCGGCGCGATGATTTCAGCCGACCATGACAGGCCAGATACATTGGTTTGACCGTCATAAGCGGTGGTTTGCGCGCTGACGCTCACGCTGCCCGTTTCTGGATCAGCGCTTAGATGCACATCGCTGAAGATGGGGGCGCGATGGGCGATCAACTGCACATCCTGCCACACGCCGCCGAAGGTGGTAGATACATAGGGAATAAAGCCAACCAGCACGTTACGATACGGGAAGCGGTCACCATCATCCGCGGGTTTGGTGATGTGCAGATCAATGGTGTTGGACTGGCCTGCCAGAAGGTAGCGTGTGATGTCTATGTCAAAGGCTGTCCACAACCCTTCGTGTGAACCCGCCAGCATGCCGTTCACGTAAACGTCTACGTAATAGCTGACCGCGCCAAATTGCAGCACGATTTTTGCGCCCGCCCATGATGCCGGAATATCAACATCGCGGCGGTAAAAGGCAGGGCCTTCAATATCGGCATAGCATGAACATCCCATGCCGAGGGCACTTCAATATTCCCGCGCTGCCCGGCCAGTTCAATCTGCCAGATGCCGTTCAGCGAGATGGTTTCAGCAAGCGTGTTTTCAAGCATGTTATGTGATATCCGGAAAATGGTTGGATGGGTGATGATGTTTTAGCTCACTACTTCGCGATCTTTCGCAGGGGCAAGGAATGCCATACCCCTGCATCTTCGTCGGGAGAGAGTGTTATGTTCAGAAATTGCTCTGTAGGGCAGGCCAATGTATCTACCCGAAGGGTGGACACCGGCGCGCCATTTCGGTCTGACAATCTATCTCTACAACCTCGGCATGCGAAATTCAAGCGCCGGCAGCGGTAGGTACAGCTTGTGCGGCTCGGTCTGATACCAGTAAGCGGTAGACGCATAATCCAGCGTCAACTTATTGGCATGCCCGTGTTCAATCGTCACCTTGATTGATTTTTCAAAGAAGATTGGGTCTTCGATATGGTAGCGGTATACGCTGTTTTTGCCGCGCCAGGGCCAATCTTCGGTGCCCTGATACAAGATCACGCCGTGATAGGGCGCGGAATACTCGGTTTTTGGGCAGAAGGCGGTATTGAAATAATCTTCGGTGCCAGTGCCGTTAAGCGTAGGCAGCGGGTCACCATCAATGAAGATCATATCATCGCCTTCGCCATACCAGTCGTTGGCCTGGCGGGTGAACACGTCAATATCTACGTGGCAGCCGACGTAATGCCCCGCGCCTTCGGCTTCAAGAATCACGTAATTGTTTTCACCAGTCAGATTAGGGGTTTTCCAGGCTTCGCGCATCAGATCACGGTTGCCGTCTGCCCAGCGCACAGCGGGATCAGCCCAGCCATTGGTCGGGTTCACCCGCCGCCACTGGGCATGAAAACGCCCGTAAGCGCTCATATCGGTGCCATCCGGATATGCTTCATAATCAACGTAGAAGTAAAAATTCAACTGCTTCTCGCACTCGTTGGTAATTTCGATGCGTGCACTTTCGCCAAAGGGCATCGGGAACCAGCAGTTGAAGGCGCGGCCATCCTGAGGACTCATTTGCAGCGGCAGCGAAACGAAGTTTTTGGAGATGCCATGCCCCATGCCGAAAAAGTCGCCAATCGGCACTTCGACGCTCGGCTCAGTTTCCCCGTCCCAAAACATGCGCAGCACCACCTTGCGATACTCATATTTAGAGTCGCTAAACATGGTGCACCAGATATGCTTGATGCTGCCCGCGCCCTCAATTTCAGCAATAGCTCTGGTTTCGCCGGGGGCAAATTCCCACCAATCGCTGTTGCCACCCGCTCGATCATAGCTGGAAAGACGGCGACGTTTCACGCCGGGGCGCAGCAGCGCCAGACCTGCAAGCGTACTCATGCCAAGCACCATGTTATTTCATCCCTGTCATCTGAATACCATCAATAAAGTAACGCTGAGCGAAGAAGAACAGGATCAGCATCGGCAGCATACTTAATACAGAAGCCGCGATCAGGCGGTCAAAATAGATACTGGTGCCGTATTGATCCTGAAAGAAATTCAAACCGAGCGACACCGGGAACATATCCGGGCTGCTCAGGTAAATCAGCGGTTCAAGGAAGCTGTTCCACGTCCACCAGAAGGTGAAGATGATCACGGTGGCGATGGCTGGCTTGCTCAGCGGCACAAACACATTCCAGATGATACGCAAAGTGCTGGCGCCGTCAATGCGTGCTGCTTCTTCCAGCTCTTTGGGAATTGAGGAGAAGAACTGGCGCATCATGAAGATCAGGAAGGCGTTGCCAAAGAATGAGCGGATGAACAACGGCCAGAGCGTGTTCACCATGTTCAAATCGCGGAAGATTTCGTACATCGGCACCAGCGTGACCGGGAAGGGCAGCATCATCGTGCCGAGCAGCACCAGAAACAGAAAATTCTTGCCGGGCGCGCGCAGACGGGCGAAGGCGTAGGCGACGACGATACAGGAGATCACGTGGCCGATGGTGTTCAGGATGACCAGAACAAACGAGTTGCGGAAGAAGGTCGGGAAGTAAGTGCCGCCGACTTTGGTGGTCAGGGCTTCACGGTAGGAGTCAAAGGTGAACTCAGTATGCAGCGCCCGTTCAAGATTGGCTGGCGCAACATCGAAAGCATCGTTCACGGCATCGGCGGGCACAATCAGCGCCATATTACGCGGGTCGCCAATCAGCGCCACTGAAGATGTAACATCACCTTCACTATAGCCATCCTGCACGCGGTAAGGGATGCGATCCATAGTATCGCCGCGAGTGGTGGTCATATCGGCATACTGCGCCAGCCGCAAAGTGGCAGCATCGTCCACAGGAATGACCAGGCTGTTCTGCGTGCCGCTGACCAGAATAACAACAGTTTGTGGGGTGCCGCCTTCAGGTGTGTACTGCGTCACCTGTACGCTGACGCCATTTACGTCACGTTGGCTGCGCTCGCCTAAAGCTGCCCGATCTGCGACAAAGGCGTAAGCATCCAGTTCATCTTCATTGATGATCGGCTGCCACGAGTCGGTTGCCAACACGATATATTCTTCGTCGCTGCCTTCAACGATTGAGAGGGGGAGTTCGGTTTCGCCGATGACTGCGGTACCGGCAGAGGACACCAGTTCTGCTGGAACCAGACGGGCGTTAGCTACGCTTTCTGGTGGGCCAACGACGACCAGATCGGTTTCCGGGCCGATGGGAATGACGCTGAGCGTGCCATCTTCAGTTTCGATTTCGCGGCCTCTAAACTCGGCGCCGTCAATCTCAAGGGTGACACGGCCACCGCTGTTGACCTCATCAAGCGGCATACGCAGGGCAGCGGTTTGCAGCACAGACACCGGCGCGACCAGAAGATTGTCGCCTTCGCCGCGTGCCAGCGCCACTACGTCCTGCGTCTGCCCGTCTGTCGTCCACGAGCGCACATTGAAAGTGATGCCGTCAATGACGGTGGAGGTGGCGGTTCCCAGTTGATCTGAAGGGACTGATTGGAGATCGGTTAGCCGGGCAGCATCAATGGCGGTGGTATAGCGGCGCGAGCCGATCTGAATCACGTTCTCAGTTTCACCGTCGCGCTGCACCCGGTAGAGCAGAATTTGACGGTTGGTATTGCCAGCCGTGACCGATTCCCACTCCTGTGGAATCCAGATGGGCGGGCTGGTGAAGATTTGCCACGATGGCTTCATGCTGGATGAAATCATCCACAGCATTGGAAAAAGCACAAAGGCCGCGCCGATGCACAAGATAGTGTAGCTGATGATGCTGCGAACTGTTTTCTGGTAACGGGTAGAACTGCGTATTTCCTGCCAGCGAGATGGCGGACGCTTTTGTGCGGTGGTGGCCATCAGCGCTGCTCCGTTTCATAGAAGACCCAAAGAGTAGACGAGCGAATGACCAGCAAGGTGATCGCCATGATGATGATGAAAAGTATCCATGCCAGCGCCGATGCATAGCCGAACTGCACAAGCTGGAAGGCGCGTTCATAGAGATTGATCAGGTAGAAGAGGGTGGAATCATTGGGGCCGCCGCGCGTTAGCACCCAGCCGACATCGAACACCTGTAACGCGCCGATGATCGCCAGCACGACGTTGAAGAAGATCGTCGGGCTGAGCATGGGCAGGGTGATGAAGCGGAAACGCTGGAAGGGGCTGGCTCCATCCAGATCGGCGGCTTCGTAAAGAATATCGGGAATACCCTTGATGCCAGCCAGATAGATGACGATCTGGCCGCCTATCGTCCACCACGACATGATGATCATGGCAGGCAGCGCCCATTGTTCGCTGTTCAGCCAGTTGGGGCCTTCAATGCCGATTGCGCCTAAGGCAAGGTTGAACAGTCCCCCTTCAGGGCGGAACACATACAGCCATAAAATGGCGACAGCGATGCTGCTGAGAATGGAAGGCATGAAGAAGATAGTGCGCCAGATGGTGATACCGCGCAGTTTTTGCGAGAGGATCAGTGCCAGTAAAAGCGCGATGCTGGTGCCGCCAAGCACGCTGCCGAAGGCGTAGGTGAGTGTAACTTTGAGCGACTGCCAGAAATCGGCGTCGCTGAAAATGCGTTCATAATTGCGGAATCCGACCCAGATAGGCGGGCCTTGTAAGCTGTAGGTGGTGAAGGAAAGATACAGCGAACGCAGCATCGGGTAAGCCCAGAAGATCAGGAACCCGATCAGCCAGGGGCTGATGAGGATGTAGAAGGTCAGCGCCTCTCGCCTTTCCATGGGCGATGATAGGTTTAAGCGTTTTTGCAGGCGGACGAGCATTGTGCCTCCAGAATGCAGGGCGGACGTTTCGGGGGAAGAACGCAGCGCTAATCGCGTTATTTTTGCGCTGGATGGGCCGCGAGAAAGTCTAATCTACATGGGTTTCCCGGACAAACCGCCCCGGATACAGCAGGGGCGCAGACACGCTGCGCCCCTACGCATTACCTGTTACATCTTGAGCCGCAGGGTATTCCGTTACGACCCTTCGGCAACCGCGGCTACACCGGCTTCAGCGGCTTCAGCAAGGCAGGCATCCGCTTCGGCAGAGAGGGCAGTCAGTTCAGCAGCGATGTCAATTTCTTCACCGCCATCGCTCATTACGCGGGTGAGCAGGTCGCCAGCAGGCGTGAATACGCATGGGCCATAGTAGGGATTTAACTGCTCATCCAACTGGCCGAGGTGATCGGCTTCAGCGATGAACACGCCCCAGTAGGGATCATCTACGCGCTGCATTTCTTCGCTAACGGCGCGATCGGCGCTGAGCGCCTTGAGGGCGAATACGCGCTGTCCGGGTTCGGTGGTCAGCCAGCGCAGCAGCGCCCAGGCTTCATCAGGGTGTTCAGTGTTAGCATTGATGCCCCAGCCCATCCACATGACAGCACTTTCACGGATGCCATCGGGGCCAGCCGGAAGCGGCGCAACGCTCCATGAGAGATTCGGGGTTTCGTTGAACACATCCTGCCACCAGGGGCCATGGAAGGTGTTGCCAATGGCAAGCTGGCCGTCCTGGAACATTTGCGTGCGCCCCCCTTCAATCGAACCGAGAATGGTGGCGCTGGGGGCGACATGATATACATTCACAAGGTCGCGGTAGAACTCCCATGCGGCGACTGCGTTTTCGCTGTCCAGATAACCGGCGGTAGTAGTGCCGTCATCGCTGATGGTATGAGCGCCCCAGGAATACAGGTAGCTCTGGAAACCGCGCCACCAGCCGTCAGGAATGATGTCAATGCCATACTGCACGATATTTTCGGGGTCAAAGTCAGGGCTGTTGGCGTTATTGCCGTTGGCATCAACAGTCAGTTCCAACGCGATATCAAGCACATCATCCCACGTCCAACCATCTTCGGGCAGGGGAATGCCTGCCGCTTCAAACAGGGCGTTGTTAATGTAGAAGGCGCTGGTGCTGTAGTCTTTGGCGATGGCGTAGGGAACGCCGCGATAGAAGCCCTGATTGAAGACGCCTTCGTAAAAGATTTCAGCGGGATCGAAGCCGTTTTCGCCTTGAATGAAGGGCGTGAGATCAAGGAACGCGCCGGCTTCCTGATACAGCGGAATCCACGATTCGCCGGTGGCGATCAAGTCTGGGGCGGTGCCGGTCAAAATCTGGGTGAGGCGGCGGGTGTTGGCATCGTCAGAGATGTTTGGCTCGGTGACAACGGTGACGCAGGGATTTTCAGCCATGAAGGCCTCCAATACCTGATTCATATATTCCACACGGTCACCGCTAGACCAGTCATCCACGCGGAGAGTGATCTGTTCGGCGCAATCTGCTTGAGCGGAGATTGCCATTGCCGGAACCAGTAGTAAACCGGCGCCGACCACACATAAGAGTTTGCGAAGCATTAGAGTTCTCCTTGCAAGTAATTTTGACGATGCTTTGGTTCGGTCAAAAGTAATTATCCAACCAATACCCTCCTGTTGTATAAGACAACTTGAGTATTTGTCTATACAAAACTCTACATCCATCACGCCGCGATGTCAAATATTCTGGGGAATTGTATAATTTTCGCATAATATTCACGCCGCTGTCGCTTATTCTTCCCACTGAAGGGTGATTGAACCTAGCTTTGATCGCTGTGGAATGATGGCTGGTGCGCCTTGAAACGTGCTGGATTCGCAGTGAACGGAGGCTGAGATGACGTTGACAGCGGATTGCATCGGGAAGCGAAATGCTAAATCCTGTTCGGCTGCTGCGGCCCAGTTGATCACGGTAGTTGCGCCTGCTTTATGAACTGAAAATTGAATGCTGCCGCCTATTTGGCGCAGTAGATAGCTGCTGCTGCCATGCGGGTAAACATCACAAATCAGGATGTTTGAGGTGGGCTGGGCGATACGCTTTCCGGATTCAACAGTGGGGATGATAGACCCGCCGCGCACATAAATGGGCATGGTTTCTAAGCTGGCGTGTACGCGAAGGTTGGTTGACCCCTGATAGGCTGTGCCGGTATGGAAATCAATCCAGGTGCCTTCGGGCAGGTAAATGCTGCGCTCGCCATCAGCGTTGTAGATGGGCGCGACCAGCAAGGAATCGCCGAACATATATTGCAAATCTTTATCGTAGGTGTTGGGATCATCCGGGAAGGCGAGAGGCATAGCGCGAATCACGGGCATGCCGGTTTGCGCAGCTTCGAGTGCGGTGCTGTAGATATAGGGGAACAGGCGATAACGTAGTTCCACATAGGCGCGCACGATGGCATAGGCTTGATCGCCAAATTCCCACGGCTCGCGGGCGCTGTCCCCGTGCATACGGGCGTGAGAGCAAAACAACGTGAACTGCGCCCAGCGCACGAATAATTCTGGTGAGGGCATGCCGCGATAGCCGCCGATATCGCTGCTCCAGAAGGGGATGCCGGACATGCCGATAGAGAGGCCGCCGCGAATTGTGCAGGCGAGGCTGTCCCAATCGGCGGCGGGATCGGCTGACCAGCAGACCGGATAACGCTGGTTGCCAGCGGTGCCAGAGCGACTCCAGACCAGCGAGTAGCCCTTTTCCTGCCGGGTAACATCGGAGACAGCCTGGTTATAGAGCAAAGGATATAGGTTGTGCATGGCAGCGCCAGTTTGCCCGTTGCTGAACACGGCATCGCGGGGGATATCTTCGCCAAAATCGGTCTTGAACACATCAACGCCCATTTGTAGTAAGGGGCGATGTAAGTCCTGAAACCAGCGCACGGCTTCAGGGTTGCTCATGTCAATAATGGCGACGGGCGCATTCCATGAGGTTTCAGGCGAGGCGACTCGGATGACGCCATCAGGGCGGGGGGCTAATGAGAGGCCGTAATCAATCACGTAAACTTCGCCATCTGGTCGCTTGAGGAAGTAGCCATTGGCGGCGCCAGGTTCATAGAGATGGCTTTCAATTGAGATATAAGGCTGTTCCCAAAGCGAGAGCTTCAGGCCTTTGCTGTGAAGATTGGCGATGAACTGCTCAACATCGGGAAAGGCTTCAGCATCGAAGCGATAATTGACATACTGCCGCCATTTCATCCACCACGTATCAATATGGATGACATCGGCGGGGAAATCGCGGGATTCGAGGCCATTCACCATGTTTTCGATGCTGGCGCGGTCACGACGTACACCGCTGCCTGACATCCACAGGCCGAATGACCAATCGGGCGGCATTGGCGCGTGGCCGGTGAGATCGGTATAACGGGCGAGGATTTCGGCGGGCGTTGGGCCGTAGATCCAGTAAGCATCCAGCGTAGTTCCTTCGATATTCATGGTGTAGGACTGGCAAGAGATGGTGCCCAGTTCCCAAATGACCTTCGCGCCGGTATCCAGCAGCAGGCCATAGCCATTGGTGCTGATCAGAAAGGGGATGTTTTTGTGAGAGCGCTCGCTGGTAGAGCCGAAGGCATCCTGCGTCCAACTGATAATGCGCTGACCCCGCTTGTCTAAAGGGGTGAACTTTTCGCCCAATCCGAAAAGATGCTCATCAGGGCGGAGGTGGAACGTTTCGGTGATCAGCGGATTGCGATCACCATTCACGAATCCTAAGGGCAGAATGAACGGCCTGCCTAATCCATCAATATCCTGCGGGTTTTGGCGGCAGATATCGCGCCCGTTCGCATCCTGAAAGCGCAGGCAAAAGGGATCAAAATCTATGCGGAGGGTGGTTTTCGCGCCAGAGACTGACAGAAAATCAGCGCCCTCAATGGCTTCAAGCGCTACGGGTGATGGTGGTTGAGGCACCAGGATAGGTGTAGGCGCTTGGGGCTGTGCGCCGGGGATGGTCATGGTGATACGCCAGATGAACGGGGAGACAGCAGAGAGCGACAATACCGCCTGTTGTTCACCAGCGGTACGTAGGATTAGTTCCAGCGTGCTGCCGTTAAGCGACCAGTTTGCTAAATGAAGTACCCAATCGAAGCCTTCCGGGGCGTTATAAGGTGCATAGACCATACAAATATTCTCCAAAAGATGCCCGAATCCGCTGCATGAAGGGCGGTTCGCGAAATGTGCCTGCAAGTAAATTGACGCGTGTTTTGGGGTGAAATGTGCCCCTTACGATGTAGGTGGCGTCCTTTCAGCCGAGCAGTTGACGGGCTTGCTCAGCAGCCCACAGGCAGACCCGCCAGTTTTCGGCAACAGGGGCGTTAGTGAAGGGTAGGGTGTGCTGGTAGGGTGGCGGGCCGTATTCAGGCACCAGCGTGAGCACGTCATCGCCTGCGTGCTGGCGGCTGTGCTTAATTTGCAACCACTGTTGTTCATGCCACGCGCGCTGTGCTGCATATTCCGGCGCGGCGGGGTCTGGCACCTGCGGGCCTTGCTCATAGCCGATGCGGGCATGAATGTGAAAGGCGCGCTGGTTTGCCAGCTCAAAGACGTGCGCCTGATCTTCAGGCAGGCGCTCGCAGACGTTCACCCAATGGCTGTAATCGGCGACGAGCTTCAGGCTTTCAAACTGGCGTAGATAAAAGAACGCGTCCCAGGGGCTGAACAGGATGCGCCCGCGATGGGTTTCATGAGAAACGGGGATGCCGATCTGCTGCTCTACCCGAAGGGCTTCTTCAAAGAAGGCGCAACCTTCTTCGCGGGTCATGCTGTCGCGGCCGCTGTGCAGTCCGATTTTTACGGGCGCAAATTCAGCGAGCTGCGTAACCAGCGGCTCGATTTCTTCTTTCGTGGCGGCGGCACCGGCCATGATCAATTTCAGACCGCGATCTTGAACCTGCGTCTTGAACTCAGAAACAGGGATGGTTATGGCATCGAGAAAGCCTTCAATGCCCACATAGATACCCGCTTCAGCTATGCGGGTAAGATTCTCGTCAAGCGTGCCGGTCATGCCCCAGAGGGAGCGATAAATTTCTAATTTCATGATCTCTGTTACCGATCCAGTTCTGCATCTGAACAGGCAAGCGAACTACATAACAGGCGAAAGCCAGCGGCCACTTCGCTGCGATCAATGCTTAATACATCCACATATTCAGGGTCATGCTCAATACATCCGCTGATCACCTGTGTGAGACATGCGCGGCAGGTACCCCCACGACAGCTATGGGTGAGGATGATGCCTGCACGCTCGGCGGCGTCTAGGATGACCTCATCATCAGCGGCTGAAAAGGAAACCCCAGTTTTGACCAGACGGATGGTGTACAAGGGCTATAGATCTTCTAGTACAGCTTCGTCGGCCACGACCGGCGCCCAGTGAATTTCCAGCCCATCGTCGGGAATATCGAAGCTCATCTCTGAAATTACATCGTAGAGACGGTCAAAATAGGGTGCGAGGCTGTTGGCGGGATCGCTGCCATGAGCGCGGACGAATTCGGACATGACTTCGCGTGCCTCATCGGTCAGACGTTTGAGTTCGGCTTGACCGGCGCTGTCATCGCCCAGCAGATGACGCAGCCATTTGAAACCATAGCTAACGTGAATCGCTTCGTCTGCCCAGTCATAATCCATATCTTGGATGCTGCCTTCATCGCCCGCAGATTCGAGAATTTGAATCTCGATTTGCTTGGTGCCGCTGCGGAGCAAGCCTTCTTCGTAGTAATAAAGCAGGGCTAGGCGCTGCGCGGCAGGCAGGTGGCTGAGGGCGTTATAGAGGGCATTGCCATAAGGGATAAGCGCGGGAACATCCCACCCCCATCCTTGTAATGCGCGATAGCCCATCATGCTGTGGCGAGATTCGTCGTATGACCAGCGGGCAAGATCGAGGTAGAAATCCCAGGGCTGATTTTGCAAATCAAAGAGGACGGAGGCGGGCACTTCAGCCGCCCAGATTTCGTTGAAATGGCTGATAGCTGACCAGACCTGCATGGCGACGCGCTTATCTAGTGATTCAATGCGCTTCCACGCGGCAGCTCCCGCTTTATCGAATTTATTTTCGTGGGGCAGGTGGAAAAGCGACGGCTTGAAACGCTGATCACGCTCGACGGTTTGGGGGATGGTGAACTGTGGGCGACCAGCGGCGGGATGATCGGCGGGAACAGGGTTGCGCACTCCAAGCCCACTGAGGCGGCCGATGCTAGCCAGCGAACGACCGAGATAATCACGCCATTCAGCGGGCGGTGAGGGATGGATGAGATAAAGATCATGCTGCTCGCGGGCGCGCTCGATACGGGCTTCGGTGTCTAGCAAGATATGGCGCAGGCGGTAGACGGTAGGTGCGTCATCCAGCATATCGGCGCGTTCGAGATATTCATGAAGATCGCTGACCAGCCCGGAAAAGACGACATCGTAAGCACCTGCCATGAACTCGCTGAGATTGGCGGCTTTGATCACTTCTTCAGTGAAGGCAACGATTTCGGCATCCCATTTCTTATCTACATCACGGCGCGGATAGCGGAGTTCAAGCACGCGGGTGCGGAGAGAATCCGCATGTTGAGAGCAGAGCCATAATTCGCCAGCGAGAAAGAATTTTAGTTCAACGTTGCTGGTGTTGATCATCCATCCGGCAAAGGCGCGCATCATCTGGCGTTCTACGATATAGAAACGCTTGAGGATGGCGGAGGCATCGTTCACGCGGGTGAACTGTGCGGTGCGGCGGGTAGCTGGTATCGCTTTTGGCATGATGGTTTGCCTTTTTTAGCCCTCGCCCTAAAACAGCGTGAGCGTTATTGACTAATACTCATGGTGAGCGTGGTTCTGCTGCATTTTGACTGGCGTGTTTTCAAGCATCCATGCTTCCATGCGCACGCGGATTTCGTCAGGAGTTTCCGGATAGTTATAGGTCTTAAGCAAGACTGGCGTCCATTTTTGCCCCCAACGAACGTGGAAATTCTCGTCACTCCAATCATAGCTGACGGCGGCGGCGGAAATTTCGTCTTCAAGCGCTTCCCAATGCTCGCGGTTGGTGGTCTTTTCGGGCATGCCGTTTGGCTCGATCACGGTGGTCAGCAAGGCGTATTGTTCAACGGCGGGCAGGGTCATCATGACGTTATAGATTTGCACGACCTGCGGTATCTCGTTGAGCTTGAGGCCTAACTGCTGGACGCGGGTTTGCCCAAGCTGGCTGTGGCGCAGTTCATCCCAGAGATGACGGGCAACGTTGTGCTGGTATTCCCAGATCATTTCCGGCGTCATCCAAAGGATAGAGCCGAGGGTCTCTGCGGCGGTCATTTCGTTGGTGTAGTGCTTGAAGCGCCATAAGCGGTAACCTTCAGGATCAGTTTCACGATCAGGCTGAATGTCTTCTTCGGGCTTGAAGATCGGCCAATCGGGCATACGCTGGCATTCCATCCATGGAAGCAGCAGAGCATGACCCTCAGGGCGGGCAGGGGCTTCACTCTTTTCGCCTGCGCCGCTGATGCCACCATCCGCTGCAAGCAGCCCGACGACATAATCACGCCATGCTTCCCAGCCGGGGTAGTTGGCGGCAATAGTTGGAAAATATGCATCAGCCCAGGCAACCTGACGTTCGAGCGAAGGGATCAATTGTTCGGCAACCTTGACGGTGGGGTTGTCAAAATCGCTCCATGTGGCTTCAGGGTGGGTGCGAAGCGCTTCCAACAACTGCTTCTTGACGACCAGATAAACTGTCGCAATGACTTCGGCAGTATTGGCAGATTCATCAAAAGCGCTGGCGATTTGTGGCAGCACCGGGCTGATATTGCGTTCGGGTTGGTAGCAGCGCAGTTCGCGCAGGCGACCATAGATCACATCTACAGCGTCGGCGCTTTCCCAAACATCCAAACCGATTTCATTTTTAGCATCCCATTCAGGGACGCCGGGAAGCCAACCCGCCAGCGCGCGCATGGCAGCGCGTTCAAAAAAAGCATAGCGTTTCAAATATTCGACATTTTCTTCGATAGTGATGTGTTTTAGGGGGCTCATTTTTCGACCTCAAATACATTCCCAAAACTGGCATTGCTTAAGCGTAACGCATTCACAGTTCGATGAATTAGGCTAATACCTTACGGACTTGATTGCTGGAAGCATACAAGTGGCTATAATTGTCTATACATTTGACGAAAATATATAGTCAACCTGCAAGACTGTCAACATTTGGAGGGATCGTGAGCGAGCACGTAGCGAGGCGGTACCGGGCAACGCTGGTCAGCCACACCCACTGGGATCGTGCCTGGTATTGCACATTTCAGGAATACCGCATCCGGCTGGTGCGACTTATAGATCATTTGCTGGATATTTTGCAGAGCGACCCTGAATATTCAGTTTATATGCTCGATGGGCAAATGAGCGTTCTGGATGATTATCTGGAGGCGCGGCCTGCCAAAGCGGAAGCGCTACAAGCCTACTGCCGGAGCGGGCGGATACAGGTGGGACCGTGGTTTGTGCTGGCGGATGAATTTCTGGTCAGCCCGGAATCGCTGATTCGCAACCTGCGGCTGGGGCGGCGGCTGGGGGAAGCTTATGGCGGGGTGGTGAATATCGGCTATGTGCCGGACGGCTTCGGGCATATCGCACAGCTGCCGCAGATTTTGCGCGGCTTCGGGATTGATAACGCTTTCTTCTGGCGGGGGATGGGCGTAGAAGGCGACCAGATGGGGACGGAGTTCATTTGGCGGGCGGCCAATGGCGACGCGGTGACGGCGATTTTGATGCCCTGGGGCTATCATAACATTTCAAATTTGGGGTTTGCGATCCACTGGGGCGATACCACGCAGATGGCGTTTGACGCGCCGCTGGCACAAAGGCAAATTGAGCGCGCGATTGAACGCTTAAGGCCGATGGCGAATACCAATGCATTGCTGCTGATGAACGGGATCGATCATGCTGAGCCGGAGCCGCGTATCCCCCAGGTGATCAAGGCGGCGAATGGGCAGCTTGAAGCGGTGACGATCAAGCAGGGGACGCTGCTGGATCATCTGGCGAATGTGCGCGCAAGCGGTGTGGCGCTGCCAGAATTTGAGGGTGAGTTCCGCTGGGGGCGATATTCAGAAATCTTGCAGGGTGTGTATTCAACGCGGATTCACCTGAAACAACAGAATCACGCGGCGGAAACGCGGATGGAACGTTACGTTGAGCCGCTGACCGCGCTGGCGTGGCTGGCAGGGGCAAATGTGCCAGAAGGGACGCCCGATCTGGTTGACCTGGCATGGCGATGGGTGCTGCTGAATCATCCCCATGACGATATGTATGGCTGCGGCATTGATGAGGTGCATCATGAGATGGCCTATCGCTTCAGCCAGACGCGGCAGATCGGTGAGGCGCTGATCCGCGACAGTGTGCGCCAGCTTGCGCGGCAGATTGATATGACGGCGCAGGCGGGGATGCCGGTGGTGGCTTACAACCCATCCGGGCAGGCGCGGCAGGAAGTGGCCGAAGCGGTGGTAGATTTTGATTTTGATGATCCGACGGCGGACGGTTTTCAGGTGATGAACGCGGCAGGCGAGATCGTTCCACACCAAATTGTGAGCGATGAGCCATTGTTCTGGATGGAAGTGCTGAAGCCCAACCGCAAGCGGCGCATCACGATGCTGCTGCCTGTGGAAGTGCCGGCATGCGGCTATACCACATTGTATGTGCAGCCGCGATCTGGTGGGGCGGTGAGGCAGGTAGGCAGCCTGTTAATCAGCGAGCGTGGGGCAGAAAACGCGCTGCTGGCGTTTGCGATTGCGGATGATGGCAGCCTGACGGTGACGGATAAGGCCAGCGGCAAGCAGTATTCACAGTTGAACCAGTTTTATGACAGCGAAGATATTGGCGATGCATACAGCCACTGCCCGTTCCCTGAAAGCAAACCGGTGACGACAGTCGGTAAAAATGTGATTGTGAAGCTGATTGAGCATGGGCCGCTGCGGGCAACATTTGCGATTACGTATGATTTCGCGATTCCAAAGGGGCTGACAGCAGATAGAAGCGGGCGCAGTGAGGAAACGATAGCGCTGCCGCTTACCGTGGAAGTGTCGCTGGCGGTAGGGCAGCCATACGTCGGTATTAAGACGCGAATCCATAATCAGGCGGAAGATCACAAGCTGACAGCGCATTTCCCGACAGGGATCAAGGCGGAAGCAGCGTATGTAGATGAGTCATTCATGGTAGCCAAACGTGTACTAGCGCTGCCACCTTCCGAAGGCTGGGTAGAAGACCCGACCCCGTTGATGCATCAGCGAACATTCACCGATTTAAGCGATGGGGAACACGGGCTGGCGGTGTTCAATCGTGGGCTGCCTTCGGTGGAAGTGAGCGAAGATGGAGTGATCGCGCTGACGCTGCTGCGAGCAGTGGGCTGGCTTTCGCGGGATGATCTGTGGATACGGCGGATCGCGGCGGGGCCGCTGGTGCCAACGCCGGGGGCGCAGTGCAAAGGCGATTACACCTTTGAATACGCGATTTTCCCGCATAACGGCGACTGGCAGGCAGTGTATCAGGCGGCACATTGCTATAACGCGCCGCTGCTGGCGGTGCGCGGGGATACGCGATCCGGGGCTGGAACTGCGGGAGATGAACATCACCCGCGATGATCCGGCACAGGTGACGCCGATCCCTTGGCCGCGCGGCGGTAATCTGCCGGATAGCTGCTCATTTGTGACGGTTGAGCCGGCACAATTGGTGCTGAGCGCGGTTTACCGCAGCGGCGACAGCTTGATCGTGCGCACCTATAACATCACGCAGGAACCGGTTAAACAGGCGAGCATCAAATTCGGTGTGCCGGTGCGTTCAGCGGCGCTGGTGAATATGGCGGAAGAGGTGATAGGGGAGCTGACGGTGCAGGACGGCGCGCGGATCACTTTTGACGTGCTGCCGGCAGAGGTGGTGACGGTGAAGGTAGAAGCATAGGTACAAGATTCGGCACGCTGTGCCTCTGCGGCGCTTGAGGGAATGA
>LMZS01000156.1 GCA_001567085.1 Chloroflexi bacterium OLB15 | reverse complement strand
CACAGCCGCGCCACGCTCAAGTTTTATCAGGATGCAATGGATTCTGACAGCGGCGCGGCGGAGGCGCCAGGTGCCAGCCAACGCGCGCGCGAACAGACAGACAAAACACGCCTGAATTATTATCCGATACAGGTATTTAGTCCTTATCAAATGCTCAAAGCTGCCTATCAATTAAAGGGTTATGAAACGCTGCTGGTTGATTACACGGAACGCGCTGTTCATCTTTGACGAAATTCACGCTTATGAACCCGCACGGTTGGCGTTGATCATCACGGCAATCGGCTGGTTGCATCAGCATTATGCAGCGCGCTTCCTGATCATGACGGCCACGCTTCCGCCAATGGTGCGCCAGGCGTTGCGTACTGCACTTCCGGGATGCGCTGAGATTTTCGCCGCAGATGAAACCTTTGAAAAATCACGCCGCCATGAAGTTCATTTGCTAGAAGGTGACATACTGGCTAACCTCGATCTTCCGCTGAGAGATTGGCAATCTGGTCAATCTGTGCTGGTATGCTGCAATACGGTATCTCGCGCCCAGCAAGCCTACATTGAGTTGAAAAGCCGGATTAAGTCACTGGGTCTCGATCCACATGAAGATATTTTGCTGCTGCACGGGCGTTTCAACGGGAAAGATCGTGGAGATAAAGAGCGCCGCCTGGCTGAACGTGTAGGGGTTGGCGCAGTGAGCCGCCAACCCACCATCATTGTCGCCACGCAGGTGGTTGAGGTTAGCCTGAATATTGATCTTGATACAATTTACACTGATCCTGCGCCATTAGAAGCGCTTCTGCAACGTTTTGGACGCGTGAATCGTGGACGACAGACGCAAATGCTGTGTCCTGTTTATGTCTTTCGAGATCCGTTGGGAGCAAAGGAATCGCTGCCATATAATGACCAGATTGTGCAAGCCAGCATTGAGGTGCTAACGCGCTATTGTGCGGGTAAGCCCATTGATGAAGCCTTAGTTACACAAATGCTTGCGGAAATGTATCAAGGCGAGATTGAGGCAGCGTGGCAGGAGAAATTTCGCCGTCATTGCCTTGAATTTCAACAAGTTCTTGATGGCATGATCCCGTTCACATCAGCAGCATGGGAACTTGAGAAGAAATTTTATGATTTGTTTGATGGCTGGCAGGTTTTGCCGTTAGCCTGTTACGATGAATACGAACAATCTATCATGCGCTATGACTATCTGGGAGCAAGCCAGTATCTTGTCAATATCAGCGCAAATCAGTTCGGGATGTTATCTGGCAAGGGGCTCTTGCGGGCGCAGGAAGAAGGTCAATATTTTCGACAAGCGGCAGTTCCCTATGATCCCGAATTTGGCCTCGATCTTAATAATCGCTTAGGGAAGGATGAAGCCCCATGAATGCCCAACCGGCACTTCCTACCGCTGCACAAACGTTGATGCGCGGTATGAGTGTGCAGCACTTACAGTTCAGTATACAGCCGCTGGAAAGTATCGTCTTTGCCGATCAGCCAGGATCAGCGCTGCGCGGCGCGCTGTATCAGGCTCTAACGAAACACTTTTGCAGCGAACCGTTTGGTAAAGTGTCAGCGGATCACCAGCAGCGCTGCCCGGTATGCTGGCTGCTGGCGATGGAAAATCCCAACCATCAACGAGGGCGGGATATTCCGCGCCCACTCACGATTGAACCACCCGAAAAGCTGACCTATCATCGCGGTCAGCAATTGGTTTTCGGCGTGTCGCTTGTCGGCCAGGCGCGCGATCTGCTGCCTTACCTTGCGCGCGCGGTGGATTGGATGGGAGATGTCGGCGTAGGTAGAGGGCGCGGGCGATTTCGTTTAACTGGCATTTATGAAGTGAACCCACTCCTTGATGCGAAACGTCTGTTGATGGATGGCAATCAGGTTTTCTCCCCAACGTTGGCGGTAACAGCACCCCGCGTAGCCGAAATCGCTGATATGCTGGATGTTGAGCGAATTACGCTGCACTTTTTGACGCCAGCGCGGTTGGTGGCTGATGGAAAACTGGTTAAGCAGCCTGATCTGGCAGTACTGATCGCAAGACTGCTTGAACGCTGCCAGAACTTGGCAGAGCATTACGCTGAAGTTGATGAGATCGTCCCCCCTGAACAGTGGAAACAATCGGCGCTGGAGCTGGTTGAAATAGCGCGTGGTTTACGCTACGCCTATAACGACACTGAATGGGTAGAAGTATTTAGCGGCAGCAAACGGCAGGGACGCGCGACGCCAATTAGCGGATTTGTGGGTTCGGCTCGTTGGGAAGGCGATCTTGCGCCATTGCGAGCGTGGTTGGTTTGGGGGCAGAGCCTTCACGTCGGGAAAGACTGCGTAAAAGGGAACGGTTGGTACCGTATCGTTCGTTAATTCTTCGCTATTTCTAAATTTATTGGTTAACACTGCGTTACTTGCACACTCGATCTCATATGATCAGGATATCACTATCAAGGAGTGTGCATCATGCCTATTATCCCTCATTTGATCGCCGATCAATTCGGCAGCCATATCGGAAAATACAGCGAACGCTTACAGGTCACCCAAAAAGGAACCACCCTTCAACAAGCGCCATTACTTCATCTTGAAGCTGTTTATGTCCTGAATCGGGGGGTGAGTATTTCGGCAGACGCACTTGAAGCCTGCTGTAATCGCGGCATCCCGGTCTATTTTATCGATTCTATCGGAACGCCCTATGCCGCAGTCTATGCCGGTGGGTTAGCTGGCACTGTATTGACCCGTCGTGAGCAGCTTCGCGCTTTTGATGATTGGCGCGGTGGGTATCTGGCTCGCCAGTTTGCCTCCGGTAAAATTCTAAATCAGGCAATTACGCTCAAATACCTCTCCAAAACACGTAAAGATTCCCCGGCTGGGGCAGCCCTGCGGCTTGCTGCTGATGAAGTTCAGGATCATCTGGCATGGTTGGAGCGTCTGACCGGTGAAACTGCTGATGATTTACGCCCAGAGCTGCTTGCAGCGGAAGGTAACGCCGCTTCGCGTTACTGGCAAGCAGTAATCCCATTGATGCCACCAGATTATGGATGGGTATCTCGTGAAGGCCGCGGCGCGAGTGACCCTGTCAACCAACTATTGAATTATGGCTATGGAATCTTGTACGGGCAGATTGAGCGTGCGCTAGTTCTGGCAGGATTAGACCCTTACGGAGGCTTCATCCATGTAGATCGCCCTGGAAAACCCAGCCTAACGCTCGATCTGATTGAAGAATTCCGGCAAGCGGCAGTGGATCGCGTTGTATTTGGCTTGGCAGCGCGTAATTTTACCGTTGATCGCGACGATCAGGGGCGAATGAGCGAAGAAACACGGAAAACATTTGCATCACATATCCTGGAGCATCTGGAATCAGGCGCTCGCTATGAAGGCCAGCGCAGGCCATTAGGGCAGATTATCCAGACGCAAGCGCGGCGTCTAGCCGGGTTTCTTCGCGGCGACCGTGAAAACTATGAGCCTTATAAGGCCGAGTGGTGAGCTGCTATGACGCGAATGCACTTGCTGGTTCTATATGACATCACGGATGATCGTGTACGAGCCATGGTAGCCTGCGCCTGCGAAGATTACGGGTTAGATCGTATCCAATATTCCGCATTTTGCGGGCAGCTAAGCCGCAACCTGCAAGAAGAACTGATGTTGAAAATGAGCCGATTACTGGGCGACAAAGCTGGCAGGATTCAACTAGTGCCAATTGCAGCTGACGACTGGAAGCGCCGTATGGAGGTGATTAATCATGCTTGATGACCGCTATTCCCTTACAGTGACCGACCTGAAACAGTTTGCCTATTGCCCCCGCGTTGTTTATTATGAGCAGTGTCTGCCTAAAGTGCGCCCCCGCACCTACAAGATGGAAGCAGGCAAAGAGGTACATGACGATGAAAAAGATCGCGCCGCCAGGCGGGTAATGACCCACTATGATATACCGGATGCAGTTGGAATACGGCAGTTCAATGTGCGCCTGTTTAGTCAGCAATTAGGGTTGCGCGGCATCCTGGATGAAGTCGTCTATATGCATAAGGGCGGGGCTATACCTGTTGACTATAAGCTTACAAAGGCAGTTAAGACCAACCACCGGATACAACTGGCAGCTTATGCGCTGCTATTGGAAGATTGCGAAAATCGCCCGGTAGAACGGGGTTTCGTCTATCTGATTCCACTCCGAAAAATGATACCCGTGATAATTACGCCAAAACTCCGTGAAACTGTGATAAACATCATAGCAGAAATTGACCTGATGATCCGCGCGGAACGTATGCCTCCGCCAGCCGCCCACGAAAGTCAGTGTGCCGCATGCGAATTCCGCCGGTTTTGTAATGATGTGCTCTAAACTCATACGCGGGGTTTCTCGTGACGAAACTTGACTACAAATTACTGCAGAGAACGACTTGCGATTCAACACCCAATTATCGCAGAAATATCTATAGCTTAGACCGCAAATGACCGTGTATAATCGTCTATGTGAATTGAAAACTGCTGATCAGTCATTTATGACCTGTTTAGTTGCAAAACGTGAGCGGCTTCAATTCACTTCGACCCGCAGAGGGTACTGAAACTTCAGAGTGCCATCAACGCGGGCAATTTCACGGTTGGCTTCAATTCAC
>LMZS01000155.1 GCA_001567085.1 Chloroflexi bacterium OLB15 | reverse complement strand
CCAGCCACACTTCCAAATAGTGGTCGTTGCGCTCGAATAGTACGCCCGTGCGGAACCCTGTGCCGCTGGCTGTGCTTCATCGCGCGGGGTCAGCCGCAAGCGCAGGCGCTCAAGCGTGGGCTTTCCGGTTTGCTCCCATGCCGTCACCACATCCTGTGCCGCCAGCAGCGCGTCCGCCCCGCCAAATACCAGCGCCCGCCCTGCTTCATGGATCGGGATAAAGCACACACTGCCCCGGCTCAAGATGGCCACCCCGCTGCCTTCCAGCCCGTAAGGCTGCTGCCCCTCGGCAGCGTAGTAGCTGCCAGCGATGAATGGTTGTGCCAGCGTCAGCAGCAGGTAGGGAATCAGCCCTTGTGTCCAGTCACGGGCTTCAAGGCGCAGGCCAAGATAGCCCTCGCTGATGTCCTCAGAAAGCATGGCGATAGCTTGCCTGTCGAACTGCGCGCTGCCGCCTGTATAAATCACCAGTGAGCCTGTGCCCACGCGCATTTCAACCTCTGGCCCCGCCAGCGGCCCTTTCAAGCGCACAAAGCCGCAGGGTAGGTTGCGCTCGCTGAACAGCGAACCATCCGGCTGCGCTTGAAACGCCGCGCTGTACTGCCAGCCCTCCAGCCAGATCGGCGCGACGATGATGCCGCGCGGCTTGAGCTGCCGCACCCACGCGCTCGGCACGTCCCACACGCCCACCGTCGCGATGATCCGGTCGTAGGCGGCGCGTGGGTCAAATCCAGCCGCGCCATCCCCATGCACCACCATAATGCCGCTCATCGCCGCGCGCTGTAAATTATCCTGCGCCTGCTGGGCGATTACCGGGTCATATTCAATCGTCGTCACCCGCCCGGTTTTGCCCACCACCTCTTGCATAATCGCCGCGTTGTAGCCCGATCCCGCGCCGATTTCCAGCACGTTCATGCCCGGCGCAAGCCGCAGTTGCTCAATCATCAGCGCCATCATGCTCGGTTGGCTAGATGAACTGACCACCGAGCCATCGGGATCGCGCTTGATCGGAATCGCTTTATCTACATAAACTTGTTCGGGTGGCAAGCCGGGTAAAAAACGCCTCGCGGGGAACTCGCAGAAATGCCTGCTCAAGGCGCGCATCACGTAATTCGCCGCCGTGCTTCATTTCAGCGACGAGGCTTTGCGCCGAGGGCGTCTGCTCGGTCATTCGACGCCAGAAACGGCGTACCATGCGCGGCGCTTACGCAGTGAAACACCTGCCTCTGCATCGGCGCGGCGTGCGGCATACACCCTGCCGCGCGCATCAATATGCACCTGTCCGGCCTTTTGCAGCCGCGCAAATTCCTCCGGCGTGATCACCGGGGCAGGTTCGCCGCCCAGCCGTTCCAACCGCACCGAGTAGTCGTTAGCCGATCCATCCGCAGAAGCAGGCGCTTCTGTCTCCGGCGCATCATCGGCAGGTTGGTTCACTTCGTCACGACGGACAGACTCGTCAGTCATCGTTTGCTACCTTTGCTCATCTTAATTTTGATTGTACTGCACTCTCAAACCTAAATTTCTCAGCACAAAATCTTTAACATCACACCTGGTAGGGGTGGGGCGTTGATTGCTTGTCCCTACATCCCCGCTATTCCTCCGCCCTCCGTACACAGCGCGAGGTTTGAGGGCTTCTACTCCCTGTCGCCATCCTGCATCTCAATCCCCGATTCCGCCAGCAGCGCATCCAATGAAACCGCGCTCGTCTGCGCCGTGCCGCAAACCAGGCAGTTCGGATCGCGGGTGATGGTCGCCCACACTGCCGAATACGGCGGCGTAATCTCGCCTTCGATAATTTCCAGCGCCGTATTCGCCAATATCACCGTATTGCCCGGCAACTCGCGATGCGCGTCTGTGCCTGTCAGCAGGTAATTCAAGCCAATATCCGCCTGCACTGAAGCCACCCGCACCACATGCAGCCACAATCCCGGCTCTGCTTCCAGCGTGCCATCTTCCCCGATCATACCATAATCGAGTTCCTGATCTTCGTCACGAGTCACCAGAATTTCGCCGCGTAATTCCGCCGCCCAGCAGGCATAGCACGGCCCTTTATACGGCTGAATCATCACCACATCGCCGCCTTCGCCGCGTGCATACACGCCCGCGTAAATCGCCGCCAGGTTGCGCTCCAGGCACACCTGATTGATCGTGTATTTCGCCAGTTCGCCATCTACCGCCACAACCAGCAAATCCAGCCCATCCAGCGCGTCAGCATGATCCTCAATCCGTCCCGCAATCGTCCGCACTTCAGCATCCGGGCTGCGGCGGTGGATCAAATCGGCAACCGCCTCCACTTTTGGACGGCCTACATCGGTTAAATCGGCGGCGTGCCGCAGCACGTTGCCAGCCTCCAGCACATCATCATCTATCAGTATGAAATGCTTCACGCCGCTCATAGCAAGGCTCACAGCTGCGAAGCTGCCGCCGCTGCCCAGCCCGATCACGCCAACCCGCTTTTGCGCCAGCGTCGCCAGGTTGCCCGCGCCAATCAGCCGTTCCAGGCGATCCCCCATCATGGCGCTTGCTCCTCATCTGCTGCTGCCGGGGCGCTGGATGCCGTCTCGCCAATCGTCGGCACGCTCTCAGCTTTCTTCTCCAGTTCAGCCGCCAAAGATGGGTTTAATTTTATCTCCGCCGCGCGGATCACGTCCGCCATATACATAGATGGATCCCATTCCAAACTAACGTTCAGCGGTTGTGAGCGCTTGAAAGCCGTTTCAAACACTTTGTACATATCGTCGCCCGCGCCCATCGGGAGAAATGGAGCGACCCGCACTTCTGGTGCGCGCTTCGGGTAATCATACGATGTGATCAATAGAAGCAGATGATCGCTGCCCATTTTCCCTGTTAAAAAGCATATCTCCAGCGGTGGCTCGTTATCCGCATTCCAGAACGAAATCGAATGAAACAGCTTTTCTTTCTGAAACAGCCGCATCTCCGCTTCCATGCGGTTTTCGTTGATTAAATGCCAGGGGTACGGCACCAGCGCAGGCAGTTGATCATCCGGGTAGATCGCCGGGGCTATCGGCTGGAACAGGCCGGTTCGCCGGTCAATGTACCAGAAATCCACCCGCATCGCGTCGCCATCATCCAGCATTTCCATCACGAAATTCGCCATTGGGCTGCTCGGCTGTACGGTTGAGGGATGCCCCAGCGTCACTATCGGCGCCAGCAGAAAATCCATCTCGTTATCGGGATCAAGAATCCAGTCCAGCGCCGTATTCAGGTCGCCGCCGCTCGGCTGGATCATGTGTCCCGGCTGTTTGTGCCAGTCACCCAGATAGCGCAGCGGCACATCCCACTTGTTCGGGTTCGAGAGCTTGCGGAACAATCCGCCTTTACGCTCGCGTTCGCTGCGCCAGTTCTCTTGCAGCCACCAGATCAACTCATCCTGCCGGGCATCCCCCTGTTGAAAAGTGGCAAACTGCCGCACCGCGCTGTCATCCGGCGCAATCGTATCCAGCACATACAGCGTCGGCACGCCGCCAGCAATCGCGCCGGGAATCACCATCCCCACCATCGCTTCGCCAGTCTCGTCGCGCATGTGGGTGGCGGCTGCCGCTGCCATGCGTTTCAGCACCCGTTCAGCCACCACTAAATTCGGAACAGAACCCCGTTGTCTTGTCAGCATAATTCTCTATCTCCTGAAACGGGCTGGCGGTTCAGGATTATCGGGATTGATACGTTCTTCCACGCCCGGCCACGTGCCGGTAGCGCGCCATGTATAGTAGGCATACAGCCATTGAATCGCCCACGCCGCCACCGTCACCGCCGTAGAAGATGCCGGGTTCCAGCCATAATTTTCGCCGTCACGCGGGTTAAACAGGCATAGCTGCCCATCTTCAAATTGATGCTTCTGGCTGTAGATGCGCGGCTTCAGCACATACGCCTCTGCCGGGCGGTTCGGGTAATCGTTAGGATACAAAATCTTGATCGTGTGCATCGTGTTCGTCAGCGTCGCCAGATTGATCTCTACGATGCCTTCCCAGTAAATCGGTTCTTGCGGCGCGCTGTTCGGCACCACCAGTTTGAAAGTATTTCCGAAGGTCGCGCGCATAGCTTCAACCTCCAGCCGCAGCCGGGTTGATACCGCGTCACGCCCACCCCACCATGCTGGCATGGCTCCCGCACCTTTTCTCAATTCAACACATTCACATTGTAGCACGGGCAGCCGCGCCTGCTCGCCTGTTGAATTGTCCACTTGAGAGATATACGCAATTAGCCACTGGCGGGTTGCGTGCGAATGATTATGCTTGTGCATGGAAATATTTGTGTAGGGATACACTGTGAGGTATCCAAATATCTCCATCTATCGTTGCCCCGCCTAACGCGCAGGGGCGAGGGTCTCCATGAACCGAACTTTACTACTCGAAGAGCTGTCTCTGAACGCCCATCCCGCCTATCAAACTATTCATTATGACGGCTGGGTTTTGCGCCTCACCGATGGCTTCACCCGCCGCGCCAATTCGGTACAGCCGTTGTATAAATCCACCTTGCCGGTAGAGGAAAAGCTCAATTACTGCGAAGCGCAGTATGGCGTGCGCGGTCTGCGTACCGTGTTCAAGTTGACCGGCGCGCATCATCCGGTAGACCTTGACCATACGCTGGAGAAACGCGGCTATGAGTTTGATGCCGAAACGCGCGTCCAAACCCTCGCTCTGGATTCTGCCCCATCCCCCGAAGGTTCGGCATGGGCGGTACTTGATACTTATATGACCCCGATCTGGTTGGAAGAATTTGCCCGTTTGCGCCCCTTATTGGACGAAGAACGTGATGCCTTCACCCGCCTACAGTTGCAAATCGCGCCGCGCTGTGGTTACGTGCGCCTCATTGTCGCTGGCATCACCGCAGGGGTGGCGATGGGCGTGATCGAGCGCGGTTGGCTGGGCATTTACGATGTCATTGTGGAACCCGCGCTGCGCGGTCAGGGGTATGGCCGCCAGATCATGCTTCATCTGATGGCTTGGGGCGCGGCGCAGGGCGCATCCCACGCCTACTTGCAGGTCATGGCCAACAATGCCCCCGCGCTTCAGCTTTACAAGGGGCTTGGCTTCAAGAATGTCTATTCCTACTGGTATCGCCAAAAGTACGCATTTTAGAAATAAAACGGGCGCTGCATGTGCATACGCCCGTTAGCATCTTCATGATCGCGTTAGAGTCTGCTACCCTCTTAACGCCGCGCCCAATTCCCGTTCCGCCAGCTTCACGATCTTCTCGCGAATTTTATTGGCTTCGGCTTCGGTCAGCGTGCGCTCATCCGTTTGGTAAGTCACGCTGTAGGCCATGCTCTTAAAGCCCATTGGCACCGGATCGCCGCGATACACATCGAATAACTGTGCCGCCTTCAACAGTTGGCCGCCAGCCTTGCGGATCACCGCTTCTACTTCGGCGTTGGTCGTTTCTTCCTTCACCACCAGTGCCACATCCTGCTGCACCGCCGGGGTCAGCGGCAGCGGTTGCGCGGTATACAGCTCGTTCATCACGCTGATCACCGCCGCCAGATCGAAATCAGCCGCCAGCACCGCGCCTTCCAGTTCAAAAGCCGCCGCCACCTGCGGGTGAATTTCGCCAAATACGCCCAGCGTCTTGCCGTTCACGTTCACCTGTGCCGAGCGTCCCGGATGGAAGCTGCCTTCCATCGCGCGGGAATAGGTCACCCCCGAAAGATGCAGCGCCTTGAACAGGTCTTCAAGGATGCCCTTCAGATCGTAGAAATCCATCGCCCCGCTGTCGGTTCCCATCCACGCCGGATCGTTCCGCTTTCCGGTGATCAGCAGCCCCAACCGGCGCGGCTCATCCGGCAGGTCTTGCCCCGCGTGTTCCAGATACACCGCCCCAATCTCAAACGTGAACTGCCGTTCAGCGTAACGCGCATTCAGCCGCGCCGCTTCCAGTAATCCGGTCAAAATTGACTTCCGCAGCACCGACTTTTCCGGCGAAATCGGGTTCGCCAGCGTCACATATGCGCCTTCCGGCAGCACGCTGGGCATCCCCGGCGCGGTCAGCAGCGCCTCGCGTTCCGGCGCGGTGAAGCGGTAGCTCACAATTTCGCGCAGCCCCAGCGCCGCCAGCGCGTCACGAATCGCTTCCTCGCGCTGAAATTTAGCGTTCGCCCACTGCGGCGGCATCTCGTCAGCGATGATCGTATCGGGGATGGCGTCATAGCCGTAAATCCGCGCGATTTCCTCCACCAGATCAGCTTCGCCAATCACCCCTGTTCCGATATCCATCCGCCAATCCGGCACTTCCACATGCAGCACATCGCCCTGCGCTTCCACCAGAAAGCCGCCCCGCCGCAGCAGATTTTGCGCCTCATGCGCGCTCATTTTCACGCCCAGAATACGGAAGATCTCGCTGGTCGGCAGTTTGACCACCACCGTTTCCGGCGGCAGCGGGTAGTTATCGTAAATCTCCTTTGCAACGGTGCCCCCGCCCGTCACGCGCATCAGCTCAATCCCGCGCATCACCCCTAACAGCGCCTGCGAAGGATGCACGCCCCGGCTGAAGCGGTATCCGGCTTCAGTATGCAGCTTCTGGGTCATCATCGTGCGGCGAACGTTGATGAAATTCCAGCCCGCCGCTTCCAGCAGCACCGTTTTCGTGTTCTCGTCAATTTCGCTGTCTGAACCGCCCATCACCCCGCCCAGCCCAAGCACGCCTTCTTCGTCGCACACCAGAATATTGTGTGCGTCCAGCACGCGGTTCTGCCCATCCAGCGTCAGCAGGGTTTCGCCCGGTTTCGGCAGTCGGGTGATGATATGCGGCGCTTTGCCGCCAGCTCGCGCCTTCAGCTTGTCATAGTCAAAAGCGTGCAGCGGCTGCCCGATCTCAAAAGTGATGTAGTTGGTCACGTCCACCAGATTATTGATCGGCCGCTGTCCCACCAGCGTCAGCCGCCGCTGCATCCATTCCGGCGAAGGCTTCACTGTTGTGTTTTCCAGCAGCGCGAATGTGAATCGCGGGTTCAGCTCCGGCTCGGTGATCGTCACCGTCACCTTGCCATCTATCGTCGCGCCTTCCATCAGCACATCGAAAGGCGGCGGGCGCAGTTCCTTATCCAGAATCGCCGCCGTTTCCCGCGCCACGCCGTAAATGCTGATCGCCCGCGCCAGATTCGGCGTGAACTCAATTTCCAGCACAATATCGCCCAGCA
The DNA here is from genome assembly GCA_001567085.1 of Chloroflexi bacterium OLB15. Classification (GTDB taxonomy): domain Bacteria; phylum Chloroflexota; class Anaerolineae; order Aggregatilineales; family Phototrophicaceae; genus Flexifilum. The sequence goes on along the minus strand of LMZS01000155.1, from coordinate 15,052 downwards.
CTTCTGAAAGCGGCGTGCCCGGCGCGAACGGCTTTCCGCTGGCATCGTGCGGCTGCTCACGCATCAAAATGATGCCTTCATGCTCGCCGCTTAAGCCCAGTTCCTTTTCCGAACACACCATGCTCCGGTTGGGGATGCCCCGCAGCGGCTTTTCCTTCAGGATCATCCGCTTTGGCTCGTCGCTGTGCCCGTCCCACACTTCCGCGCCTTCTGCCGCGAAAGCCGTCCACAGCGGCGAACTTAGCAAGCCCGCCCCCTTAAATTCAAATAAGTTGGGCGCGCCGGTTACACACTGCTCAATCACCCCGCCGCCAATTTCCACCTGTGCCAGCACCAGCCGGTCAGCGTTCGGATGAGGCATCACTTCAAGAATCTTGCCCAGCAAAATTCGCTGGTTATCCCACACCAGATGATCGCTCTTCGGGTAGCGCAGCCCTTCAACCATCGTCTGCGGCACGCCAAGATAGTCAAGGTGTGCAACTTCCAGCCCCGCAGCGGTCAGCTTCTCCGCCAGCAGTTCCGCCGGAATCTCAATGTCTACGTATTCTTTAAGCCATGAAAGTGGTACGCGCATGGGTTATCTGCCCTCTTATAAATTTCGCTTGATCCGCATCTCTGTAATGCGTTTGTGTGTAGGGCAAACCGCCAGTTCGCCCAAACTATCCCCGATCTTTCGCCAGCGCGGGGCTAGGGTGAAGTCATCAAAACTGCTCTAAAAATCGCAGATCGTTCGCCCAGAAATAGCGAATATCGTTGATCCCGTGTTTCAGCATGGTGATTCGCTCCGGCCCCATGCCAAACGCGAAGCCTGACCACGCTTTCGGGTCATAGCCGCCATTTTGCAGCACCACCGGATGCACCATCCCGCTGCCCGCAATCTCCAGCCATCCCGCATATTTGCACACCCGGCAGCCTTGCCCGCCGCACAGGAAGCATTCTACGTCCACTTCCATGCTCGGCTCGGTGAACGGGAAATAGCTGGCGCGGAAGCGTACTTTTGCCTGTGGCCCGAACATCGCTTTTGCGAATTCGGCAATCGTCCCCTTCAGGTCGGTCATGTGAATATTTTTGCCGATGCACAGGCCTTCCACCTGATTGAACTGTACTTCGCTGCGCGCGGTGATCTGCTCATAGCGGTAGCACATGCCCGGCAAAATGATCCGGATCGGCTTGGTGCCGTTTTCGCCCAGTTCGCGCATCCCGCGTATCTGCCCCGGCGAAGTATGCGTGCGTAAGATCACGTTCGGCTTCGTGGTGAAGATCGTATCTTGCATCTCCCGCGCCGGGTGATGCGGCGGGAAGTTCAGCAGCGTGAAGTTGGTATCGTCGTCCTCCACCTCGCGGCTGTGATACACCTGAAAGCCCATCGTTGACCAGATGCGATAGAAATCGCGCAGCGTGTGCGTAGAAGGATGCAGCCCCCCGCGGTTGACAGGTCGCCCCGGCAGCGTCACATCAATTTCGCCAGCCTCAAGGTTTTGCGCCAGTTCCGCCGCCTTGATCGATTCCTCGCGTTCAGCATAGGCCGCTTCCAGCGCCACCTTGATCTCGTTGGCGCGCTTGCCATACGCGGCGCGTTCTTCTTTGGGCATAGTCCCAACGCTGCGCACCGCCTCGATCACCCGGCCTTTTTTGCCCAAAAATTGCAGTTCCCATGCGCGCAGCGCCTCGCTGGATTTCGCCGCGTCCAGCGCCCCTTGTGCCTCGCCCAGTAAACTTTCGAGTGTGTCGGTCATCTCGTTTTTTCTCCAAATAAAAAACGCCCTCATCCCCAAAATCAGGGACGAGAGCGCCGAAAGGTCTCCCGCGGTACCACCCTGCTTGCGTTCGTCACGCTTCCGTCACCAACGCCGCTTGATTACCTGCATCATGCCCGCGATCTCGAATGTCGCCTGTGAAGTGAATTCGGCGGGCGCTTCCTGTCTGGTCGCTCTCAATCTACGGCGACGCAGTCCCTGTCAGCAGCCCTTCCCGCGTACTGGTCTTCACGACATGCTTGCCGATCATCATACGGCGCAGATAGGGCAAAAGTCAAGATGGCGCAGATGAATACCGATCTTCTACCGCTTCCCCCGGTTCTTCCGCCACCAATCGTGAAATGACTGCGGCGCGAATGCCGGAAAATCGCGGGTGTCCGTCCAGCCATGCAAAATCGGCAGCGGCAGATCGGTAATCTTGTGCTCCGCGCCCTCGCCTTCAATCTGCGCGATCACATTCGTCCCTACCTGTGCCGCCTTCCCGCCCATTTCATACAGCAGCGGATGGCTGAAGCTAAACGCATACGCCTTCATGCCCAGCTTATAGGCCGGGTCTTGTACGTGTTCAAGATCATGCCGCAGGCCAAGCAGCATATCTGGAATGTTGATATCCACCGGGCAGGCTTGCTTGCACGCCCCGCATAAACTGCTGGCAAAAGGCAGCGGCTCGGCGTTCTCGATCCCGTTCAGCAGCGGCGTCACAATCGCCCCAATCGGGCCGGGATACACCCATCCATAGCTGTGCCCGCCCACATTCTGGTACACCGGGCAGGCGTTCAAACACGCCCCGCAGCGAATACACGCCAGCGCCTCAGTATATTGGCTGGCATAAATATCGCTGCGCCCGTTATCCAGCAGCACCAGATAAAAATGCTCTGGCCCGTCCGGCTCGCCCTCTCGCGCTGGCCCGTTGAACATATTCACATACACCGTCATCCGTTGGCCGGTGGCGCTGCGCGGCAGCATCTGAATCAGTGTGGCGAAGTCCTCCCACGTCGGAATCACCTTCTCAATCCCCACCACCGCGATATGCACTTTCGGCACGCTGGTCGAAAGCCGTCCGTTGCCCTCGTTGGTCACGATCACCACTGTGCCCGTTTCAGCGATCAAAAAGTTGCCGCCGCTCATCCCGAAATCGGCTTCAAGGTATTTCTGCCGCAGCTCGCCCCGCACAAAGCGAGTCATATCCGCCGCTTCGTCGGTGTAGGGCATCTTCAACTGTTCCATGAACAGATCGCGTATCTGTTCTTTCGTTTTATGCATCACCGGCATGATGATGTGGCTGGGGTGATCGTGGCTGATTTGCACGATATATTCGCCAAGATCGGTCTCGATCATCTCGATACCCGCTTTTTCCAGCGCTGGCAGCAGCCCGATTTCCTCCGTCACCATGCTCTTGCTCTTCACGCCGCGCTTCAGCTTATGTTTGGCGCAAACATCCAGCACATGGCGGTTGGCTTCCTCGCTGTTTCGCGCCCACAGCACATGCCCGCCGTTCGCCTTCACATTCGCTTCCAGTTTTTCCAGCAGCTCAGGGAAATCATGCAGCGCCCGCAAACGCGCGCCGCGTCCCTGTTGGCGTAATGCCTGCGCGTGAACCAGCTCATGAATGACCGCGCGGCGGCGGCTGTCTGCGTTGCCTGTCCCGCGATCCAGCGCCGTTTGCAGCTCAATATCCTGCAAAGCAACCACTGCCGTCTCTTGAAAATGGTTAGCCGTTAAATCCATGAGCTTTCACCTGATAAACAAGTTCTGAATAAAACACAACCGTATTCTTCTCAACCTGGCTTCCGCCGCCTCTATTCTAGCGCGTTCAGCCGCCCTGCACATGCGCCATCCCGCTATCGGGTGTCAGATTATGTGAGCAATCGCCCTTCTCCGCACACGGTGAGGTTTGTACCTGGGTAACGGTGAAGGCTTATAGCGGCCACCCTTCGAGTACGTGTCCTCGCCCTCTGGAACAAATTCGCCTTAAATGGCGTCTTTAGCGTATGCTTTTATCAATCTATCAGGAGACAAAAATGAAGTCTGTGTTACGCATCGTTCTGGGGCTTGCTGCGCTGGTGTTTGTGCTGCCTGTCGCCGCGCAGGATGGTGATGTTCCTAATAAAGAAACCCTGATCCTGTATGTCGCGCCCGACATGGTGGATTGTACAGGCGTTATCCCGCAAACGTGCCTGCAAATCCGCTTTTCACCAGAGGGCGAATGGCAGCGTCACCCTGAAAACATCCGTAATTTCGAGCACGTTCCCGGCTTCAACTATGCGCTGTTGGTCGAAAAAATCCAGCGTAATCCCATCGCTGCGGATCGGGCATCATTCTTCTACCAGTTGATCAGCGTATTAGAAGCTGCGCCTGCAACCGAAGACAGCAGTTATTATGATCTGTTCACGCCCAGCGGCGAGTTCTCTCTCGTTCATATCGCCGCCGAAACGCAGGTCTGCCAGGACGGTTTCACGCCTGAATTGGACTGCCTCTTACTCACTATCGGGGATGCCGAGCCTGTGCCGATCAATCCGGCGCGCATCACCAACTTCGCCTATGTTCCCGGCAGCGCATACACACTGGTGGTCGAGCGCGAAAACCTGACCGCCGGCAACGTGGCTGATGTGCCTTCGTTCATCTACCAGCTCATCCATATCGTCTCAGAAACCACCGCTGGAGTCTGATTCTCACCATATCACCCTGTAACACCGATCACCCTCGCCCCTCTCCGATGCGGGAGAGGGGTGAGGTTTGTATCTGGGCAAAGATGCGGTGCTGCGCCTAAACCTTGATCACGAAATTCCGCAGTTCGTAGCCCTTCACCACTTCGTTGTAAATCACATCCGGCTTGCGCTCTAACCGCAGCGTATCAACCGCCAGCAGCTTACGCAGGAAAATATCCGATTCCTGAATGGCAACGAACGCGCCGGGGCAGCGGTGGTATCCGTCGCTAAAACTCAACACCGGCTCTGGCACCTTGCCCAACGCTGAATGCAGCGGGCGCGCCGGGCAAATGGAGGTACTCGTCTCGCCCGCCATTTTTGTATCAATATTCGCGGCAAAGATGTTCAGATCAACCATTGTGCCTTCTGGTATCGTCACTTTCTCGCCTTCGCTCTCAATCTCGATCTCGCCTGTTATGCGCCGCAGCACATGCCCGACAATCGGCTCCAATCGCAGTATTTCATGCAATATGGCGTATCGCTCTTCCTGCGATCCCACCAGCATCCGCTGTCGCAAATGCGGCTTCTCCATCAGATGCCACAGCGCCATGCAAATGAACTCTCGCGTCGTTACCATCCCTGCCACGCCGTAAACCACGCATTCAGTCAAAATTTCCAGATCGCTGTAACCCCGGCTGATCAGATACGAAATCACGTCATTTTGCGGGTTCTTCCGCCGCGCCCGTATCGCTGGTTTCACATCCAGATATAGAAACGAAATCAGATACCGTTGTCCCAGAATCGCCTTCACAAAGGGGGGCGAATCTGCCGCCATGTCATTCGCCGTTTTCAACAGCCCGTTTAAGCGGGCATTCAATCCCGGAATGATGCTGCTGGTCAGCCCCACAATCTGCGCGGCCACTTTCAGCGCCATTTCCATCGTCATATCGCTCAGGTCGGCGCTGCCCTTCTGCTTCAGCTTAGCGATCAGCTCATCGGCATAGGCATCCATAAATTCGCGATACTGCTTGTCGGTGATCGCTGGCGTGAAAAACTTATTCGTCTCGCGGCGCATCCGGTGATGTTCATCACCTTCCAGATATAGAATTGGCAGGTTCTTCATCACGCTTCTGGCGCGCTCATCCAGCACCTTTTCGGCTAAAAAGCCTGCCTGCTTAGCCAGATCGCTGCGTAAAATCTGGCGCGCCTCGTCATAGCCGTACACATGCCAAACGCCGTCATCGCCTATTTCAATGCGCGGCATAGCGTGATAATTCTGTCGTGCGCCTTTACGCTCGTCTTCAGCCGGGCATCCGGCAGCTTCAAGGTGAAGTTGTGCCTCTGCAAGAGCCTCTACCATTACATTCCTCCGCGTTTAGCAATCCGTTATTGCTTTATCAATACAGTGTTGATAAACTATTTTACGTGTAGGCATATGCCTTACAATGCAAACTTTCTTATCCCTATCGAGTAAGCGACAGAAATGGACAATTTATCGAAAAAGTCTGGAAGAAAGCTGGATCCGCGTGTCATTCGCACCCGTAAGCTGCTGCGTGATTCGCTTATGTCCCTGATTCCTGAAAAGGGCTTCGACGCCATCACCATCCAGGACATCACCGACCGCGCCACTCTCAATCACGCCACCTTTTACCTGCATTACCGCGATAAAGATGATCTGCTCACCCAGATTATTGAAAGCGTGCTTCACGAAATCGCCGCTATTCCCGCCGCCGCGCGCCTATCCCCCGATGCCACCGCTATCCGTCAGGTGTTCATCCAGTTTTTTGAGCACGTAGCCCGTCATGCGCCGTTCTACCGCATCATGCTGCTAGAACCTAGCGTCGCACGTTATACCGAAAAAATTCAGGCCTATATTGAGCAGATCGGGATGCGTTGGCTTTCAATGGCGCCGCATCCTCAAGAATTGCAGATGCCGCCAGGCCTGTTTATCAGCTTTATTGGCGCGGCCTATCTCGGCTTCATCAAGTGGTGGGTAGTGAATAATTTGCCCTATCCGCCCGATTACATGGCAGAGCAGTTCATGCGGCTTACCATCAGCGGCATCCTTAGCGATTTTGGCATTGATCCCGCGCCCCGCCTTTCAGGCTTGTAAGCGCAACGGCATTACCTGCCGTCGTCTGGTATCATAAGTCCCATCTTCTGTAATAAATGGACACCTCAATGGCGGATTACCTCTATCCCTTACTGCTCAAACCCGCGCTGCATACCCGCGTTTGGGGTGGGCGCAAGCTGGAAACGGTGATGGGCAAATCCCTCCCTACAGCCGAGCCTTATGGCGAATCATGGGAGATGCACGACACAGCCGTTATTGAAAATGGCGCGCTTTCCGGTTTGACAGTTCGTGAAGCGCTCAATCGGCTTGGCACAGCGCTGGTTGGCGATAATTTCGATCCTGCGCAGGGCATGCCCTTGCTGCTCAAATTTCTTGACGCCGCCGATTGGCTCTCGGTGCAGGTGCATCCCGATGACGCTCAGGCCGCCGAACTCGAAGGCGAGCCGCGCGGCAAAACCGAAGCGTGGATCGTGCTTGAAGCCGATCCCGGCGCGCAGTTGGTGATCGGCGTCAAGCCCGGCGCCAGCACCGAAGATTTGCGCCGCGCCATCGAAGCCGGAAAGCTGGAAGATTGGCTGGTCTATCAGCCCGTCTCTAAAGGGGATGTGCTGTTCGTCAGCGCAGGCACCGTTCACGCCATCGGCCCCGGCCTCTTGATCTACGAAATTCAGCAGTCTTCCGACACCACCTACCGCTTCTATGACTGGAATCGTGTCGGGCTGGATGGCAAGCCGCGCCAGCTTCACGTTGATAAAAGTTTGGCAGTCTCCAAAACCCACGCGATTCCGGCGATCACCCGCATTTCGTCAGCGGGCGCAGATGTCACCGTGATTGACAGCCCGTATTTCAAAACCATGCTCCACCGTCTTGGCGGCGCCGCGCCGCAGTCCGTCGCCCTGAATACCGGCGGCAAATTCCAGATCATCACCTGCACCAGTGGAGCCATTGATATCCGCGCCGGAACCAGCAGCGTCCTTCTTGAAAAAGGCCGTACCGCTCTGCTTCCCGCCGCGCTCGGCTCTTACGCCCTTAGCGCCAAACGTGATGCTCAGGTGCTGCGCTCATGGCCGGGAGACGGCGATTAACCAGATGGACACGCTTGCATTCGTTCCCATCCTCGTTGTTGGCTTTGCCGCCAGCCTTGGGCTTACCCCGCTGTCGCGTGCGTTGGCGCTGCGTCTCGGCGTGGTCGCCATTCCTAGCCAGCGCAACATTCATAAAGACTACAAACCGCTGATGGGCGGCATGGCGATGTTTCTGGCTTTTGCCGTCGCCTTGCTGTTGTTCAGTCCCCCCACCTATGTTGCCGAACTGCTGGTCGTCATTGGTGGCGCGGCTTTCCTCGCAACCGTCGGCCTGATTGATGATCGTTACGATCTCGGCATCCGCATCCGCCTGATCGCGCAGGCATTGACCGGCTTTGTAATGGCGCTGGCAGGCATCCGCATCGAGCTTTTCGGCACGCCTTTTCTAGATGTTCCGCTCACCGTATTCTGGGTTTGCGCCATCACCAACGCCATCAATTTTCTCGATAATATGGACGGCCTCGCCGCTGGCTTAACCGGTATCGCGGGCATCTGGTTCACAATCATCGCCTTCAATGAAGGCCTGGAACTGGTCAGTATTCTGGCCGCAGCTCTGGCAGGCAGCGCTATCGGCTTCCTGATCTACAATTTCAGCCCCGCCAGCAGCTTCATGGGCGATATGGGATCGCTGGTACTCGGCTTTGTGCTGGCGGCGTTAGGCATCAAGCTCGAATTTGGCGAACAGCCGCTTGGCGTCACCTGGATGGTGCCAATTCTGGTGCTGGCGCTGCCGGTGTTGGATATTAACCTGATCGTGCTCACCCGTTTTCTGGAGCATCGCCCCATCGGGCAGGGGGGTAAAGATCACTGCTCGCACCGCCTGATGGCGATGGGCTTAAGCCAGCGGCAAACCTTATTCGTCCTTTACGCCTTTTGCGCCCTGTATGGCGGCCTCGCCTTTATCGTCAGCACCGCGCCCGTACAAATCGCGCTCATTGTCGGCATCGCCGGGCTGTTAGGCATGGCCGCCTTCTTTCTGTTCCTGATGGCGGTGCGCAGAAAATACCAACTCGCCCCCAAACCAGCATCTTCACCTTGACACTCCACCGCCCTTTGCTAAACTAGCCACCATGCGCCTCGGTAGCTCAGTTGGTAGAGCAATGCACTGAAAATGCATGGGTCGCCAGTTCAAGTCTGGCCTGGGGCACAGACAGCCGTCCTTTTTACAGGGCGGCTGTTTTTATTTCCGCGATACGCCCATCTCAGGGTAAGATAACGTCGGGATGAATTGCCGCCATGTTTCGCGCCCCGCGCTGATCGCCGTTTTGTGATGCATGATGGTTGCGCCTTTACCGGCGGCATTCCTTAAATGCTGTTTGCTGGGTGCGGTATCAGCCATAATGAAAGATGTTGATCGCAAGGTCACACGAATCGCGATTATAGGTTTTCAATCTCTCTCATCCTTCCGCTTGAAGGCATCCCCCCTCTTTTAGAGAACGGGGCAGGGATGCCAGCTTAACCCAAAGGCATTCACTATGTATCTTCGCCACCTGATTCGCCGCGCTTCTCTCGCCCTTGCCGCCAGCTTATGGGTAGCCGCCAGCGCTTCCGCCCAGAACACGCCAATTCGCCCCGGTGATTGGACAATCGGGCGCATTGATGCCACCACACCGGCGGCGAATTTCTCGCTTGAGGTGCCTGCCGGTACGCCCCTGCAAGTACGCGCCCTCAGCCTTGATTCAAGCCTTGATCTGGCGTTATCGCTCGTCGGCGCAGATGGCACGTCCATTTTTGTTCCCGCAGTGTGGGCAACCAGCGTGCGCGATGCCGCCTTTGATACCGTCCTGAATCTTGGCACCCCCTATGTCTTAACCACACTGTTAGGCACAGGTGGCAACCCGTTAGCTGTGCCTAGCGGCGAATTTCTGCTTCAGGTGATCGAGCCAGCCCTACCCGCCGATATTCCCCTGCTCACCGGAACCGAAGAAGTCGTAGATGCCACCCCTGAAGCGCCAGCCTACCGCCGCCTTTCCGCCAGCGCCGATTGCCCCTTAGTGGTTTCTCTCGCCAATGCCACTGAAACCGGCGCGCCGTTTGCCGCCCGCATCTCTGGCAGCATCCGCGCGCAGGAATACTATGGGGGTCTGGAAACGCGCTTCATCATCCCTGCGGGCGCGGGCGCCGAAACGATTGTAGAGATTAAGCCGCTCTATGCCGTATTTCCCGCGCGGGTTCGCATCAGTGCGGGCTGCGCCGCTGAAATTCCGTCTCAAGCTGAAGCGCTTGCCGCCTTGCCCCCACCGCTGTTTGCCCCCACTTTTGCCCCGCCAGCAGGCCAGTTGATGATCCTCGTCGCTGGCGGCAGCATCGAATACGGTCAGGGCTTTGTCGGCACTGTTGCCGAAGGGATGCCGCTGACCACCTATAGTTTTGCGGGGCGGGCAGGGGATGTCATCACTGGCGAAGCAATCGGCCTCTCGCCAGATATGCGGCTGGGTATTGCCATTCTTTCGCCGCAAACAGCGCCCATCCGTTACAGCGCGGGCGTGCCTTTCGGCTTCACGCCAGCAGAGGCCGCCGTATCTGCCGTTTTGCCCGAAGATGGCACTTATTCGCTGCTGGTCAGTTCACAGGCGCGGGGGGCGCCTATCTGCTGCGGCTGAACGGCGGCGCGCCTTTCGTCAACGATGCCTTAACATTAGACCAGCCTTTTAGCGTAACTGCTGACGCGCTCTTTGCGGCTGGCAGCGAGCCGCTTCGGTTAAGCGCCACCGCGCCCGAATCCTGCCTGTCCGTTTTCAGCGCAGCGCCCGATCTGCCCTTTAGCGGCTACGTCGTCCTGCGCGATCCGTCTGGCGAACTGGTGCTTGGTGCGCGAATGTCAGACTCTTCAGGCGCGTCAGCCGTGCTGCCCGCAAGCGGCGAAGCCTATACCGTCGAAGTACAGGCCGATAATACGTCGCAGGAAATTTCCTTAACCTTAACCCTGTCCTGTATTGAAGACAGCGCCGCTTAACACGCCGCCCAATAAAAAACGCCGTCTGGTTTCTCCAGCGGCGTTTTGTTTTGTCAAAGCTAATGGAAATGTTAAAGCATGTGGATATGTGAGCCAGTCAGCGCCCGCGTAATCCCTTCACGGCTGCGGCGCGGCAGGCGGTTGTACACTGCCAGACCAGTTTCATACGCCATCGCATACGCAAAGTAGCCAAGGGCAAACAGCAGCGCGACCACAAACATGACTGAAATTAAAGTGACCATGTGGTTTCCTCTAGTGAACTGAACCCGCTTTACCAGAAGTCTTCCACGTGGGCGCCCGTGCTTTACCTAAAAAGCCGTAGTCCCTGCGTATTGTTAAGACTCTTTAATCTTATGTTAAATAGATTTAAAAGTAAATAGTCGCGCAGGGGAGTTTTGTTTAAGAAATCGTAAAAACTCGCGTAGGCTGGTTGCGCCTTTGCCCGCTGTGCTGTGTAGGGGATGGGGCATTTGCTGGATGCGGGTGTTAGAAAACGGCTTGGAGAGAATCGGCACTATGGCAAAAACGCCATATAGCGTTAGGCTATAGGGTATGCTCAGCCTAAATTAAACTGATACGGGAAGGATTTGGCTCTATGGAGTTCTGGCAGATCGTCTTTTACTTGCATTCCGGCGTGCGCTGGATCGTGATGCTTGCCGCTGTCGTCGCGCTCATCTACATGATCTTCGGGCTGGTCACCCGCCGCGCCTATGACCGTAACGCCAGCTTGTTGATGGTCATTTTCGTGCGCAGCATCGAAATTCAATGGCTCGTCGGCCTCGTGCTGCTCATCCTGTACGCTATCGCCTTAGGTTCATTCTTGCCTGCCTGGTGGGGGCACCTGATCCTGATGACCATCGCGGTGGTGGTTGCCCATATGTTCATGGGCTTTAAGCGGCGTCCGGATAGCGCCCGTTATGTGGTCGGTATCGTCGCCATTGTGGCCACGCTGGTGCTGGTCATTCTCGGCGTGATGGCTTTGGGCGGCAGTCGTTGGGGCGCGCCAGCGATCTCCACTTCCAGCGCTGTCACCACCACGCTCTATTAAATTCGCGCTTTCCACGCGGATCGTCCCCCTGCTTTCGCCGCGTTTCACGGTGAGGGCAGGGGCTTTTTGCTATAATCCCCCTTATGTCCTCATTTGCCACGCTCATCGCCCTCGCGGCGCTGGTTAGCGTCCTCGTCAGCTATCGCGCCTATATCACCACCTATGGCTCGCTGCCATTCGTCCGCTGGGTAGATATTTGTCTGCTGGCGCTCTTGCTGGGCATTGTTTGCGCGCGAATCGCCCATGTGCTGCTCAATCCGGCTTATTTCGCAGGTAACCTTGCCGAAGCCCTTGATCCCCGTCGCGGCGGGCTGCATTGGTCAGGCGCGCTGATCGGGGCGTTCTTCGGCATCTTCATCGCTTCCCGCTGGCGCAAACTACCGCTGATGCACATACTCGATGCGCTCACCCCCGCGCTTCCGTTGATCAGTTTAGCCGTCTGGACGGCTTGCATCGGCGGGCGCTGTGGTTACGGCGCAGAAATCCCCACGCTGGCTTATATCTCGCCGTTGGCCGCCGCTGAACTGCCCGATGTTTACGGCATCGTCGCTCCGCGTTACCAAACCCAGCTTTGGGGGCAGCTTTGGTCGCTGGCGCTGCTCGTCCTCTGGGGCATCCTCTACTGGCGAAGCTGGCTGATCGGCAAACGCTTCTGGCTCATCCTCAGCTTCACGCTGCTTGGCCTGCTGCTGATCGGCATCTATCAGGGATGATCGAAAAGGGCATCGCTTCAGCGCCGCGCCCAAAACATTTAGCTTCAGCCCATCCTTCCCTATGCTAAAGTCACAGTAACGCAGAATTGTGGGGAAATCATCGTGCGCAGGGTTTTGTGGTTGTCACTTTTTCTACTTTGGGGATTACACGCGGCATCGGCGCAAACGCCGCCAGCTTTTTACGCGATAGGCGATCCGGCGCTGCTTGAAATTTGGGTAGATGGGGCGAACGGCAGCGATAGCAGCAGCGGCGAATCCCGTGATCAAGCCTTAGCCACCATTTCCGCCGCGTGGGCGCGCATCCCCCAAACCATGACCAACACCGGCTATGCGATCCGTGTGCTGCCCGGCCAGTATCCGGCGGAATCGCTGCCCAATTATTGGGAATCGCGGCATGGCACGTTTGAATACCCGATCCTCATCGAAGCGGTTGAAGGCCGTGATACCGTCACCTTCTCTACGGTGAACATCTTCGATGTGCGGTACCTGTACTTTGTGAACATCAACTTCAGCGCCGAAAATGACCCGTTCCACTGCGAAGCCTGCCAGTACCTGCTGCTGCGCGGTGTGCGCGTTTCCGGCGCTGATCCCGAAACTTACGCAACACAGGAAGCGGTCAAGATCAATCAATCGCAGCATATTTATATTGAGGACAGCGATATTTCCGGCGCATGGGATAACGCGGTTGATTTCGTCGCCGTTCAACACGGGCACGCGCTGAACAACCGCATCCACCGCGCCGGCGACTGGTGTATGTACGCTAAAGGCGGCTCTGCCGATTTCCTGATCGAAAACAATGAGTTTTATGACTGCGGCACCGGCGGCTTCACAGCCGGGCAGGGTACTGGCTTCCAATTCATGGTTCCGCCCTGGATTCAGTATGAAGCCTATGACATTCGTTTCATCAACAACATCGTTCACGATACGCAAGGCGCGGGCGTAGGCGTGATGGGCGGCTTTAACATCCTCATCGCGGGTAACACTTTCTACCGCGTCGGCGAGCGCAGCCATGTGCTGGAAGTCGCTTTCGGGTCTAGAAGCTGTGATGGCCTGCTCGGCGATGAAGGCCGCGAGCGCTGCGATCAATTCCGCGAAGCAGGCGGTTGGGGCGGCAGTCAGGTTGATGATGGCGAAAATTATGTGCGTATCCCTAACCGCCATGTATTCATCTACAACAACGTTATCTACAATCCCCCCGGCTTTCAAAGCGCCTATCAGCAGTTTTTCATCCCCGCGCCCTACGGCCAGCAGCCCGGCACGAACGTGTCCGCGCCAGCATTGGCCGATGATGATCTGCAAATTCGCGGCAATATCATCTGGAACGGATCAGCCGAAATGCCCTTAGGGATCGAAGCGAATCCGGATTCCCCCGCTGGCTGCCAGGCGGATAACCCCACCTGCAATCAGGCGCAGTTACGCGCAGACAACCTGATCAATCAGGTTGAGCCGGTCATGGTAGACCCCGAAAATGGCAATTTCGATCTGCTGCCGGGGATCGCCCTCCCCACGCAGCCCATCCCTGAATTTACGCAGCACGCGCCCGCCTAAGCCGCGCCGCGCATCGTTGATCCGGGCGGGCGAAAACCCTTTTGCTCGCCCTCTCGCTTTTCCCCTTCGCTCATCATACAGTTTCTAAATCTTCTCATCTCCCGGCATCAGTTCGCGGCTATAATGGTGTCACGAACAGATACATATAGCCTTCATGACCCGTCGCCTCACCTTCATCTGTTTCCTGCTGCTAGCCCTTGCCGCGTGCCGCCCCGCGTCTACTGCTGCCGTGATCGCCGTCCCCACCGTTGGGGTTGCCCCCGCCCTGTGGCCGGTTGAAAATGCCGAGCGCGTTGCCCGCGAGTTCATTCAGAACTGGCTGGATGGCGCTTATGACCGCATGTTTGAAGATATCAGCTTTGGCAGTCAGGAAGCCTACCCCTTCGCATCCTTTGAAGCGCTCTACACCAACGCCGCCGCCACGATGGAACAGACAGGTCTGGAGATCGTCGCCAACGGCATCTACCGCGAAAGCGAATCCGTCGCCGTTTTTAACTACAACGTCACTTTCACCACTGAAACCTTCGGCACCATCGTGGATAACAACCGCGATATGCGGCTGGTGGTAGATACCCGCGCGCAAGATTGGCGCGTCGCCTGGACGCCCGCTGATCTCTTTCCTGAACTGGCTGCTGGTGGGCGGCTTCGCCTGACCACTACCCCCGGCATCCGCGCAAATATTTACGATGCCAGCGGCGCGATTCTGGCCGATCAGGAAGGCCGTGTCGCCATGATCAATATCGTCCGCCAAAATGCGCCAGATTGGGAAAACTGCCTGAATACCCTTTCATCGGCGCTCAGCTTACCGCTGGATAACGTGCGCCAGCGTTTGGAAAGCCGCCCCGCCAGCGAACTGGTGCAGGTTGGGTTGATCGATCAGGCTGCCTACAACGCCGTTTCCTCGCAGTTGGATGGCTTCTGCGATGCCCAGTTGGAAGGCCGCCGCGTGCGCCGTTACACCAACGGCACGCTCATGCCTAACCTGCTCGGTTATGTGGGCTATCCCGGCGAAAGCGAACTGCCTGCGCTGCAAGCCGCCGGCTTCAATCAAGACTCGCTGATCGGGCGCACCGGCATCGAACTGGAATGGGATGAAACCTTGCGCGGCGTTCCAGCCGCCAGCCTCGAAATCGCCCAGCCCCCACCGGGCAGGTGCCTGCGCGTGCTGGCAAACCGCCAGGCACAGCCCGGTCGCAGCCCTGTGGCTAACCATTGATTCTGAA
>LMZS01000154.1 GCA_001567085.1 Chloroflexi bacterium OLB15 | reverse complement strand
CCGTCTACGTTCTGACGCCCAATGCCCGAATCGCCCCGCCGCAACGCTGGCGCGAAGCGGGCATTGGCATATGTGCGGCGCTCGGCTTTCTCACCCGTGCAGATGCCGTGTTGTGGATCGCCCCGATTTTAGGTTGGCTAGTTGCCTTGAAGGGTCATCCGCGCCCGCCCGTATCCCCTGGGCGACATGGCCTGGCGGCGATTCTGGTCTTGCTTCCCTGGTTCATTTTCAGCGCCGCGCAGTTTGGCTCACCCATCCCCAACAGCGTGACCGCCAAGCGCAATGCCTATCTGGTGCAGCCAATGGATGCCTTTGCCGGTTTGCTGCGTACCTACTCTAATCTGTTCTTCGCCTTCGACACCTTTGGCAGCGCCGGCACGATGATCAGCGCGCTGGTCATATTGGTATGTGCGCTGTTCGCCTTCCCCTATGCTGCCCGCAAGCTGCCGCGCGTTTTGCCGCTGTTCATCTACTCATGGTTGTATTTCGCGGTATTTGCGCTGTTGAATCCGCTCATGTTCCGCTGGTATTTTGCACCGCCGCTTCCGGCGCTGATGCTGGCGGTGTTCACTGGCCTTTGGGCATTGCTAATACCCCTGCAAAAAACGCGCGCAAAAGCCGCCGTCCCGGTCATCGCTGGCGCGTTCGGGGCATTATGCCTGTTCACCTCGATCAACGCATGGACGCTGCATCCGGATCACGGCGCAGACCGCCCCGCCCCACAAATGGCGTGGCATGAAATTGAACTGCTGTACCGGCAAATGGGCGAATATCTACGTGACAATTTAGGCGTGACCGCTGAAACTCGCGTCGCTTCAGGGGATATTGGCGCGGTGGGCTACTTCAGCGGGGCGACGATTGTGGATACAGTGGGCTTGGTGACGCCAGAACTGCGTGACTACTATCCGGTTGATCCGGCATTGATTGCCGAAGGGCAGAATTACGCTATCCCGCCGCTGCTGATCTACGATACACAGCCAGAATTTCTGGTGACGATGGAAGCCTTCATCCGTAATGGGCTGGCGCAGCAGCCAGAATTTTTAGAGAGCTACACCCTGATTCGCGAAATCCCAACCGGTTTCTATGGCAGCAGTATGCAGTTATGGCAGCGGAATTCGTAAGAACACATCATGACACCGGCTTGCGTACAACTTCCCATGCCAAATGGTTGATCTCCGGCAGAATCAGGCGCTCGAAAGCCACCTCTACCGCGTTCGGGCTGCCCGGCGTGGAAAAAACCAGCGTGCTTTGAAACACCCCTGCCGTCGCCCGTGAAAGCATCGCCGCCGCGCCCACTTCATTGAAGCTGAGTATACGGAACAGCTCGCCAAAGCCGGGCAGCGTTTTTTCCAGCATACGGCTGATTACATCATAGGTAGTATCGCGCGGGCTGATGCCGGTGCCGCCGTTGAACAGGATCAGGCGCACAGCAGGCATAGCGGCAAAGTCGCGCAGCGCCGCCTCCACCTGATCCGGCTCATCCTTGATCAGCCGGTAACCAGCGACCATATGCCCCAGTTCATCACAGCGGCGCTTCAGGTAATGGTAATTGGTGTCAGTTTCCGGCGTGCGGCTGTCGCTAACTGTGACAATCGCAATCGTGACAGGCGCGTTTCCCGCCAACCGTCTATGTTCTGCTGTGCCCATCGTTAGCGCCCACTTGAAGTTGATGGGTTGGATTTAGGTTCAACGCTCTGCGCTTCACGGGTAGAACGCAAACCGTTTTTGCCGCCTTCCCGCGCTTCAACCTCGTCGTCATCTGCTGGCGTTTCTTCAACATCTTGGGTCACGATCATATGCAGCTTACGAATACGGCGATTATCTACCGCCTCAACGATGATCCTGACGCGATGTTCAGGCACCTCTAGTTCTTCGCCCACTTCCGGCACGCGCCCTAACGCCGAATATACGTATCCACCTATCGAGTCATTGTCTTCTGATGGCAGGTCAATTTCCATCAATTCATTCAGGTCTTCGATATTCATGCCGCCGTCTACCATATATTCCTGCTCGCCTAGCTTCAGGTATTCGGCTTCCTCGTTAACGTCGTATTCGTCCTTGATATCGCCAACGATTTCTTCAAGCAGGTCTTCAATAGTGACTAACCCGGCAGTGCCGCCATATTCATCCACCACAATCGCAATATGCGACTTTGCTGCCTGCATTTCGCGGAACAGCATATCTGCTCGCTTGGTTTCCGGCACAAAATAAGCCGGGCGCATCAGGGAACGGATCGTGGTCTGATTGAACTGCCCGTGCTGCCATGCGGTTAAAATGTCTTTCGCGTACAGCACCCCTTTGATGTCGTCTATCGAGTCATCATAAACAGGAATACGCGAATGACCGGTATCAACAATCTCCCTCAGCCCTTCCTGCAAAGTTCCATTGAGTTCAATGCCGATAATATCTGGACGCGGAACCATCACCTCACGCGCCAGCGTTTCCCCAAATTGCAGCACCGAATAGATCATCTCTTTTTCTTCATCTTCGATGGCGCCGGTCTTTTCACCAACGTCCACCAGCGTCATGATCTCTTCTTCGGTAACCGCCTTTTCAATCTGTTCAGAGCCGCTGATGCGCGTCAGCAGTTTGCTGATCTGCATCATCAGAAACACCAGCGGGCTGAAGATAACTAACAGCACCCGCGCAACACTGGCAACCGCATTTAGCGCCTGATCCGCGTATAGCTGCCCATAAGAGGAAGGCACCAGATCGCCAAACACATAGGTAAGCAGCGCCAATGGCAGTAAGATGACGGTATAGATCAGCACTCTGGTGGTATTCGGAGCGTCTGCATAGTGCGTAAGTACAACCGGATCAGCAATATTGATCACCGCCACCGCAACGATGGCAAATCGCGCCAGCATCAACACCAACTGGGTGGTGATATACAGACGCGGCAAATCTTCTGAAAGCTGAAGCGTACGCCGTGCTTGCTTATCACCAGCTTCGCTGCGTTCAGCCAACGGCTTGCGGCGATAGTTGGTCAGCACTGCGTAGGAAAATTCCATCCATGCATTTATCGCGAGTAAAGCGAGGAGGGCAACGATACTGGCTAAACTGGACTCGTCCAAGTGTTCCTTTCCTTAGTTAGCGGACGATAAGGAGAATCTAAAACCGGGCAGCACGTTTTCATGGTTCAACGCGACGCCCGGTATCTGCGCTCAGAAATGCTCCTACAGCCGTTAGATCGGCGTTGAGGAGGCTGATCTGATGTTTTGTTTATCACTTGCGGTTTTTATACGTTCTCGTAACGATAAAAAACATTGTAACATAATGAATTTCACGCTCGCAAGACACGCTTCCTCTGGCTTAGCCAATTCTTATGCCATTAAATTCTGAATTTCAAGCCG
>LMZS01000153.1 GCA_001567085.1 Chloroflexi bacterium OLB15 | reverse complement strand
GGAAAAAGGCGTGCCATTGGGCGGGTTGGAGTTAGCGGATTTACAAGCGCTTTCACCGCTGTTTGAGGCTGACGTGCAGGCGGTGTTCGATTTCGCGGCATCGGTGGCGCGGCGGGATGCGGTAGGTGGAACCGCGCCGGAAGCTGTGAAGGCGCAAATTGAAGCGGCGAAGGCGGTGGTGGGGGGAAAAGAAGCCCTCATCCCCTGACTCCCTCTCCGCGCGCGGAGTGAGGGAGGATACTTAGGCGAAGTGTACGATTGCATTGTGATATTTTGTACGAACTTTTGAAGTGAACAGCCATTTTATGGCAGAACGCTTGACAGCCCAGTTGAGAAGCGTTACGCTTTGTTACGTCTGTTTGAAGTTATCTGACAAGATCATGCGCAACCGTTCTATCATTAGCATTATCCTTGTAGTCCTTGTACTCGTTGGCCTTATTAGCGGCGGGGCATAACTGCTTGGGTGGCGAATGGTAGTGTGTAGGCGATAACAACACGAACCCCCAAGCGGGGGTTTTTTTGTTATAAGGGCTAGAAAACGTGAGTATGCAGCATCAACCCGCAAGCTATCAGAATACGCAGACCTTCAGCAGCCCGGCTGAGGGCTGGATGATGCCGCGCCAAACAGATGCCCGTTCACAGCATTCTGGCGCAGATGAACGCTGCACAACGGGCAAATGCCAGCAGCAGATCACCCGTGACGCGCTTACCGCTACATTTAGCCGGAAATCCCTGGCTTGGCGGTAGGCGCGTTTTTATTTAGACGAGCAATTGAGGAGAGCTACGACAATGCCCGCAACAACCATCTGGAAAAATGGCGAATTCATCAACTGGGAAGACGCAACGGTACACGTTACCACCCATGCGCTGCATTATGGTTCGAGCGCATTTGAAGGCATTCGCGCGTATGCCACGCCGCAAGGGCCAGCGGTATTCCGCTTGCAACCGCACACCCGCCGCCTGTTTAACTCGTGCAAGATCGCGAAAATGGCGCTGCCCTTCACGGAAGCTGAGATTAATGCGGCGATTCTTGAGACCATTCAGCGCAACGGCCATGAATCCTGCTACATTCGCCCGGTGGCGATGCGCGGCGCAGGCCCGTTGGGCGTAGAGGGGCGTAAGAACCCGACTGACGTTTTCATCTTCACGATGGAGTGGGGGCGGTATTTAGGGGCAGAAGCGATTGAAAGCGGCGTAGATGTTCAGGTGAGTTCCTGGCGGCGGATCGCCCCCGACACATTCGCTTCGATGGCAAAGCTGGGCGGCCAATACCTGAACAGCCAGTTTATCAGCATGGAAGCGCACGACA
>LMZS01000152.1 GCA_001567085.1 Chloroflexi bacterium OLB15 | reverse complement strand
CACGCGGCGGCAGGTGTGCGCGTGCTGGTACGCTGGAATTACAGCTATGCCAGCACTGATGGCGGGGGCGGCACGTATCCCCGCCGCGAGCGCTACGCCGAATTGCCGATTGGTGCAGGCGCAGCAGTCACCGCCAGCAAGGTATCTGGGGGCATATCATCGGCAACGAGCCGAACCGGCGCGGGGAACGCCCTGATCTGGGCGATCCGATCACCGCGATTGATGTTGCCAGCGTCTTCAATCTGGTCTGGAATGGGCGGCCGGCAGGGGCGCGGTTAAGCCCGCCAGCGATTGACCCCACCAATATCGAAACCGCCGAGCCGCGCGGCTACTGGCGGCAGATTCTGGAACGTATTGACGGCGCCGATTTCTTCGCCGTACATGCCTACTCGTATGGCAGCGAGCAGCATCCCGAAAGCGAAGATCGCTTTGGCGATTTCCCGCTGCAATGGCAGTATCACTCGTTTCGCATGTGGCAGCCGCTGGCAGATGTGCTGCACGACGAGTATCCCCGTTTTCGCTTTGTGCCGATCATTATTACCGAGACCAATCCGCTGTATTTGCGCGGCAGCAACCTTAGCCAACCCGGATGGGATGCCGATGCCAATTATTGGATTCAACGGATGTATGATTTTGTGCGAAGCTGGAACGATCAGCCCGGCGATCAGTATATTCATGGCGCGTGCCTGTACCGTTTCGTAGGTGATGCGTGGCATATTGATGACAAACCGGGTCTGCTGGACGCGCTAAAATCTTATGGTGAAGTGCCTAAACAGGTTTTTCATGAGGAGACACCGATGACTTTTCGACTGCGATGGCCGACGCAATTTGGTCGCATCACCCAGAAATTTAACGTGAATGAGACCGGCATCCCCGATATTTATACTCGCAGCGGCCTGCCCGCCCATGAAGGCGTTGACTTCGTGGCGCCGTCTGGCAGCCTGATCTTCGCCTGCGCCGACGGGGTGATCAAGCAGATCAATCGCGGCACTTATCCTGATGGCAAGCCACATCCTTACGGCACGCACATTCGCATCACCCACAACACGCCTGAAGGCGAGTTTGAGACGGTGTATGCCCACCTGATGCGCCCGCGTGACGGCCTGAAAGTGGGCGATAGCGTGAGCGCTGGCGAAACTATCGCCATTGCCGATAATACTGGCGCGGCCACTGCCGATCATTTGCACCTGACGCTGAAGAAAAAGGGCGAGCGCACCATTGTGAAAGATGCGAAGGGCAAAGATGCAGCTTACCCGGACGGCGTGATTGACCCGATGCCGTATCTCGATCCATTTCCCGGCGACCAGAATACTGCGCCGATCAAGCCGCGTGATGGGCTGGCATTTCTGGTAGATGTGAACGTACCGGATAACACCGTATTCGCGGCAGGAACGCCGTTTACAAAAATCTGGCGCGTGCGTAACAGCGGCACCAGCGATTGGGGCGCCGGCTACAGGCTGGCATTCGCAAGCGATACCAATCTGGCATCGGTGACGGAAGTGCCGCTGCCTTCAGCCAAGCCGGGCGAAATACGCGATATTGCCGTGAACCTGACGGCTCCGGCGGCATCTGGTACCTACAAATCTACGTGGAAGGCTAAAGCGCCAGATGGCACCTTCTTTGGCCCCGCCGTGTACACCATTATCAAAAGCGAAGTGCCGCAGCCAGTTGCACCCGTAGAAGATCACCGGCGCGAGCAGCCTGAACCGGCAAAGCCAGTTGCGCCCAAGAAGCCCGCTGGAAACAGCAACCTCACCTTCGTTGCCGATATCACCATCCCTGACGAAACCTTACTGCCGGCTAACGGGGTATTTGTGAAGACGTGGAAGATCAAGAATACCGGTGAGACAGAATGGGGCGATGGCTACCGCCTCTCGCATCTGGGCAACGCCAATTTCGCCAGCGTGTTTACGGTGCCGCTGCCCAAACTCAAACCCGGTGAAGAAGGGTTAGTCTCGATTCAGATGACGGCGCCCTCTACGCCTGGCCGCCATAAGACCACATGGCAGGGCTTGACGCCTGATGGCAAGCGCTTTGGGCTGGAGCTATTCGCAATTATTCGCGTAGGCAAGGCATAAGCTGTCAAAACTGTTTCTCCAGGCTGCTTCTGATCTTTGAACTAAGAGACTCTCGCCCTGACCCAACCATCGTGCCAAAGCGAGAGTCTTCCCCCTTTTGTGTGCCTCAACCTTCATTTAGAACGTTGGGCAAGCTGCGTATTTACCCTATGCCGGAACTCCCTACCCTAACAGGTTAGTGGGAACCCACAGCGGCGATCCATTGCAGGCAATAAAGAGCCGGGTAAACCCTGCTTCGGCATCCTCTCCCATCACATACCATGAAGTTCCAGCCTGTAGGATTACATTAGTGCCAGTATCCGGCCGGGGAGCAAAATAGCCCTGCGTGGTTTGCAGCACTCGCGCCTGCCGCGCATTTGGCGGATAGGAATATAGGCAGGACGTGGATCCACCTTGCGGCTGAGTAGTGCAATCCACCGTAGTGGTGTACAAGATCTGCTCATCCAATCCGTTTCCTGCCGGGCTGACCAGCACAAAAGTCAGAATATTGGACTGGGGCGCAGCATCATAGGGAATATTACTGCCATCAAAATACCAGTCGGAAAACTCAAGCGCTTCTGAGTAAAATTCAAAAACGACATTGTTTGCCCCGTCGTAAATATAGAAGTCTACGTATTCACCGCCTTCTCCGCTGTTATCGCGATCTGTTGTGAACTCAAAGTACGCGCTGAAGCTGGAACACCCCAACGAAATAACAGGTTGGCTGGTCAATACGGCGGCGCTGACCGGAATCGCCATGATCAGGGCACCAAGAACCGACACGATGATCAAAATGAGCAGCAAACGACTCATGCGGAACATGTTGTTTCCTCCAGTGAAGATAAAAAAACGACTCGTCTGGTTACGCGGCTCATAATGCCTGAAATCATCCCCATTCATTTCCCCTTTGCAGCATAGGAACCCACATCCCTATCACCTATTGGCGCAACAGATCGCATGAGCATCGAATGGCGACCCAGATACCGGAAATCTCTCATTATTGCGAAAGAGATTACGCCAATAACATCACATTACTTGTAAGCATGAGCTGCTGTCCCCCCCCATCATGGGTGGAATCTTGGGGGGAAATTTATGGGGATGAAGCACTTTCTTATCTAGCCTGGCCGCAATTCACTGGCGCGGGTGGCAGTTTTCGTATAGCTGTGAGCATCCAATTTGTGGTCATCTTTTCCGTTATGAGGCTGCTTTCCAAAACCCTACTGCCCTATAAATTCTCAAAATCGGGGCGATTTCAGCGACAGCCCCGGAGTTCATGAATTACGTAAATGTATTTATTCTTTATCAATTTTTACAATTGTTTTTCCCCGTGTAGTACCCCTGATCATTAATGACTAGTACCTATGTCCCAACCACTCATTATGTTCCCCCTCATTACAATGACAGATAGAGCAGAAACATGGCTCAACTGATAGTGTGGGTGGAACATGTTGAAGTTAGCGCGTAAGTGGAAATTGATTGCAGCAGCGACAGGCATTTTCAGCCTGCTGGCAGGCGCTGCCCCGGCATTTGCCCAGCTTGATTGCAGCAGCGGTCAGGATTTTTACGGGCAGGGCGTACAGCTTACGCAGGCAGGAAATTATGATGCCGCCTACGACGCTTTTTCCTGCACGCTCATCATTGATGGTCAACGCTATGATGCGCTTTTAGGGCGCATGGAAGCTGAACTGCTGGCAGGCGATTTTGGTCAGGCCGCCAACGACGCCAACCGCCTCAAAGATCGCTCGCCTGAAACCTTCACCAACGCCCTCAGCCAATATACAGCCGCTATTAGCCAGAATCCGAATAATTTGACCGCCCGCATGTCGCATCTGCTGCTGCTGTGGGCTGCTGCCGATGATCACGCGGTGATTCAGGCAGCCGAACAGTTGATTGCAATTGATCCCCACAACGCGCTGGCATATCTTATGCGCGGCTCTTCAAATCAGTATCTAGGCGACCGTATCACCCCGGCGGCAGATTTTCAGATGGCGCTCAATGTGGGTGGCGAAAACCCGGATGTGTACAGCATCATTGGCTCTACCTACGCGCAGACACAGGATATTAACAACGCCTACATGGCGCTGGATCGCGCGCTGCTGCTCGACCCCAACCACGCCCGCAGCTACTATTTTCGCGGGCTGACCTACATGAACGACAACAACTTAAATGCGGCTGTGCGCGATTTCAGCACTGCCATCGCTTTTGACCCCACCTACTATGATGCCTTTTTTGACCGGGGACAGGCCTACGCGCTGCAAAACAATTACGATGCCGCAGTGCAGGATTTTTCGGCGGCGCTGGCACAGTTTCCGAACTTTAAGTTAGCTTACATCCGTCGCGGTGTGGTACAGGAATGGGACGGCAATATTGCGGACGCGCTCGGCGATTATGTGCAGTACATTCACCTGAACACCCGCCAGTTCCTGCCGCCGCAAGTGGCGCAGAACGGCAGCAGTGAAGTCAATCTTCAGCCATACGCCACCGCTCAATTGCAAATCACCCTGAACGCCGGGCAAACCCTGAGCGTGACCACTGCTTCCAGCGGCGTAGATGCGATGATCGTGGTGATCGCGCCTGATGGCGCCACCCCGCTCGCAGGCAGCGACGATCCCGCCCCCGGCCAACGCACACCGGTCATTCAAGGCTGGCAAGCCCCCGCGCAAGGCGTTTTACACGCTGTACGTCACTTCATCCG
>LMZS01000151.1 GCA_001567085.1 Chloroflexi bacterium OLB15 | reverse complement strand
ATCGCCTGAAGCGCGATGAGCTGATCGGGCGGCCGCGCACGCGCAAAGAGCTGAATTTACGCCTGGACTCTCGCGCGCGCAGCGGCGATCTGGTGCTGCGGACATTTGGCGCTGAAATCGGCTATGCAGACAGGCCGCTGTTTACCGCCCCCGATCTGGTGCTGGTTCGCGGCGAAGTGGCGGCGCTGATCGGCCCGAACGGAGCCGGCAAAAGTACGTTTATCAAAACTATCGTGGGCGAAATGCCGCCGTTGGCTGGCGAAGTGCGCCCCGGCGCGGCGGTGCATATCGGCTATTTTGCGCAAGCGCATGAAGCGCTAAACCCCTCAAACAGCATTCTGGATGAGATTATGGCGGCAAAACCGATGGGGCTGGGTGAGGCGCGCAGCTATTTAGGGCAATTCTTCTTTGAAGGTGACGACGTGTTCCGCGCGATTAGCACGCTATCTGGCGGCGAACGCGGGCGAGTTGCGTTAGCTAAACTGGCGTTAAGCGGCGCGAATTTTCTGATTCTGGACGAACCGACTAACCATCTCGATATTGCCAGTCAGGAAGCGCTGCAAAATGTGCTGGCGGCGTTTGCTGGCACAATTTTGCTGGTTAGCCATGATCGCTATTTGATTGACGCGCTGGCGACCCAACTGTGGATTTTGCGCGATGGCCAATTGACCGTTTTCAAAGGCAGCTATGCTGAATACACCGCAGCGCGTGACGCAGCACGTGCGCAGCAGGCGCTGCAACGTGAGGCTATGCGGGCGGAAAAGCCGGCAAATGGCCGCGCTTCAACGAAAAAGCACGGCTTAAATCCGTATCAGTTAGAGGGACGGATTGCGGCAGTTGAGGCGCAAATTCACCAATTGGAAACCGAACTGGCGCGGGTGAGCGCCGAACTGGAAGCGGCCTCACGATGTGGCGATCTGCAACAGGTGCAGATATTGGGTGAAAGCTACCAGCAGCTTGACGCTGATTTGCAAACTGCGATGGAAGATTGGGCGCTATTGGTTGAATAGGGGAAAAGGATGGTTTATATGCGCAGATTAACAGCGATAGTGAGCGTCATTGCCGCGTTTCTGGTATTGGGAACAGCCATACAGGCGCAGCAGGCAACCCCTGCGCCGGTCACGCCCGCTGTTCCTATCGTGACGCCCGCGCCTGTTACCCCTGCTGTTGTGATGCCTGACCAGACGGAAATGACTCCTGAGGCTGTGGCGCTTTCCGGCGAGGACAGCCGTTTAGCGGTATGTGCTGCGCCAACTGCGCCGGGGTTTGCCCCTGTATTCCCTGGCCCGTATAGCGCGTTAGCAGATTTACTGATCGGCTCTGATGCGTTTTCGCCAACACAGATCGCCGCGCTGAACTGCATTGACGACACCGCCAATTATGGCGCGGTGGCGGCGCTGTGGCTGCCAGCAGATGCCTTTGCGGCGGGCGGCGGCATCGTTTCTGAGGCTGGTGAAGCGAATTTGCCCGATGCCACGCCTCTCACTTTGCGCAGCGATGGCGGCGCTGAGGTGCAAAATCTGGAAGGATTTACGGTGAGCTGGGAAACAGGGGCAGACAGCGTAACCTTGACCCTATGCCCTACGGTTGACGGCCAGATCGTGACGCCGGAATGTATTACGCCTTATGCAGACGGGCAGCCAGTACATTTTGAGAATACCGGCACGGTTGAACTGGATCACTTCTGGAAGCCGGGCGAATATGCGCTGGAAGCCACCGCTTATGATGCCGATGGGCTTGGCGTTGAACAACAGATGCTGCTTTTCAGCGTGCGCTGTTCACAGGAAAGCCTGTTCCCGGTCAGTGGGGCGATGTGCCCGGAAGCGCCAGCTTCGGTTGTTTCTGGAGCATACCAACCGTTTGAAAATGGCGTGATGATGTGGATTTCGGATACCGGGCAAATACTGGTGCTAACGGCAGATGGACGCGCCCGCTACTATACAGATACATTTCAGGAAGGCATGCCCAATCCTGAAGCGGTCGCACCGGAAGGCTTGCTGACACCAGTACGCGGTTTTGGACGTGTCTGGGAGTTTTTAGGCGGCGCTGAAGCCAGCGGGTTAGGCTGGGCAACGCGGCTAGAGACGGGCATCAGCGTGTTCCGCCAGCCTGCGGGACGGTACTCTTTTACAACCTTTTACGCGCTGCCCGATCTGCCGGATCAGGGATTCAGCATCGCGGTGACGCAAATTCCCGGCCAAGTAGATGCTTACTGGGTGGCGAATTCTTCGGCGGCTGAGGAATAAGGGACATCTTCACCGCGCAATAAATTCGGGCGGCACACTGCTGCCGCCCGACAAACCCTCTAATTTCCTAAATCTGGCAGCGTGAAATATCCATCTTCGCCGGGTTCAAAGTCAACTGCGCGTACCACCGCATCCAGATTTAACGGGCCGAATAAGTGCGGGAACAACTGATCGCGGGCTTGCGCGGCGATTGCGCCATCGGGGTTGGTTTCGTAAGGCGGCTCGTATTTTAATTCCGCGCGCAGTTTTGCAGGATCAACCACCAGTAGTTGCAGCCCGGTATGCCCTTTGAAACGCGCATTTGCCACCATCACCACCTGATTCGGGGTGGAGAAGTGGATGAAACCTTCAGATTTCAGGGTGTCGCCTTCGTATTCGGACTGGCCTTGCAGATTTGCCCACTGTTCGCGGGGGATGATATGCAAAATGATATCGCTCAAAATGTCATCTCCAACTCGATTTCATCGGTTATAGGTATATTGTCATTGCCTAACAGCGGTATTTCAGGCTTTAACTTCCGCGCTTCAACCACCGCGTCACGATACAGGGCGCGCAGGCGGAAGCCGCGCCGCTGATACCAGCGTAATGCTGCTGTATTGTCATTGGTGGTGATCAGCCAGAGCCTGCGAGCGCCTTTAGATTGCGCTTCGCGTATCACTGCTTCAATCAGCGCTGTGCCTGCCCCCTGATTTTGAAGGGGACAGTGTATCGAAAGCAGCTCATAATCACCAGCTTCGTCCCTGCGATAGGTGGCGATGCCTGCCCGTTGATCGCCTAAATCAGCGATCAGGCCGGGAAATGTGGTGAGATCATATTTTTCACCATGCACGACGATGATCTCAATTCCCATTTCTTCGCGCCAGAGATCAACAGCCCATTGCATATCGTTTTCAACCGCAGGTCGAATATGGATCGCTGTCATGCGCTTCTAAATCCACTTTCAAGGCATAATTCGGCCGTTTCGGCAACCAGCTTTTGCATTGCCTGATGACTTTCTACCGGGGACTGTAAATGTAATGCCAGATTTAGCCTGTCTGTGAAATTGTTAGGGTGAAGCGCCATTTTAGCGACGGCCTGCGCCGCGCCTTTTTCGTTCAGAAAATAGCACTCATTCAAAGCAAACAGGCATTGGATGAGACAGGCAGCAGAACGAAACAAACTGCCGCTAAGGTGGAAAGCATCGGCGCGTTTCGCTGATTTGACGGAGGTTTCCAGCGCGAACTGTGCTTCCCATAGATTATTTCTGATCAAGGCTTCGCGCAGCGCCTGCGGGTAGGGAGACACGCGCGATTTCAGCGCGGCTATATCACCGTAAGTGTCTACCAGTGGGATACATAAAGCGATTTCCGCCAGGTAAATATGGGTGTGAAAGCCATGCGGATGGCCGGATTGATAATAAATTTCCGGCTTGCCCTCTATACAGCGATTGATGATCGCCGCTACGCGATCAAGATCACGATACAGCCAATCCAGACGCTGGCCTTGAATTGTGAGCCAGGCACCGCCGTTGATCCACATTCCCCAATCGCCAGCACCGGTGACCACATCGCG
This sequence comes from Chloroflexi bacterium OLB15, assembly GCA_001567085.1. GTDB lineage: Bacteria > Chloroflexota > Anaerolineae > Aggregatilineales > Phototrophicaceae > Flexifilum. Next base: position 91 of record LMZS01000151.1, on the reverse strand, counting down.
CGCGTGGGTATCGTCAATCTGCGCGGCGAGATCGCGTAAGCTGGCGATCTCTAACGGGCTATCCGGAGCGTAATAGATGCCAAGATCGATA
>LMZS01000150.1 GCA_001567085.1 Chloroflexi bacterium OLB15 | reverse complement strand
CGCCGCTAAACAACGGAAACAACGATTCATAGTATGGTTTTAGAGAGGGCGTTGTATGAAAAAACGCCCTTTCGTTTTGCAGGCGTAGAGCCTGCGCATACCGCGCGCCGCTATAATTAGGCGGTGTGGAGGGGTGTATGCCTAAAGTTCGATTGGCGCTGTGCCTTGCGCTCTTAGTGATTGGGCTTGCTGCCTGCAATTTTTGATGTGCCGCTGGTCACGCCAACGCTTGCGCCTACATTCACCCCCGCGCGATACGCTGCTGCCTACCGCCAGCCCATTTCTGACCTTAACCCCCACGCTGACGCAGACCCGTACCTATACGCCGCTGCCGACTGAAACCAGCACCAGAAACCGCGACGCTCATCCCTTCGAATACGGCGGTACCTACCCACACCGATACGGATGCGCCAACGGATACCCTGACGCCGACCGAGACGTTCAGCCTGACGCCTACAGAGACAGCAGTTCCTTCAGAAACCAACACGTGGACGATGACACCATCGCCCACACGCACCCCTTCAAATACCTTCACGCCTACCTTCACAAGCACGCCAACGGAAACCCCGACTGATAAGCCGTCTAGCACGCCCAGACCAACAAATACGGATACTCATACGCCCACTTTTACGAATACGCTGGTTCCGACGGATACCGATACGCCTACACCTACGCCGTCTGAAACCCTAACCGATACGCCTACACCGCTGCCCAGCCCAACGCCCTTGCCGACGATTGCGCCAGCGAGCATTACGCCGCTACCGACCAGAACCTTCACGCCTTCACCAACCGCGACCGATACGCCGACCAGCACTAACACGCCGCAGCCAACGGCCACCTTCACCAGCGGCTTTGTGCCGCTGGGCGAACGCCCTGAACTCACGCTAACTGCCGTTTCTCTAATTGAGACGGCGAATGCTATTGCTGTGACCGTGTCTACCCCTGTCACCACGCTGGTGCCTGTGGGGCAACCGCCAACGTCAACGCCATTTACGTCGCAGGAAGTGACGTTGGATTTTGTAACTGCTGCGCCGGGCACGCAGACGATTCTAATCTTCACACCTACGCCGGGCGCTTCTGTAGCGCCGGAAGGGGAAGGCGAAATCACGGCTACCGCATTTGTGCCCAGCGCCACGCCGCTGCCGACAGATATCAACTTGATTCCTAACGTGCCATCTTCTAATGCGACTGCTGCTGCGCCGGGAACGCGATCATTCGCGCTGTCTACAGCAGGCGGTTCGGTGGTCGGTACGCTGTTTGAGCCACCGGGCGGCGCGGTGAATTTTTCAGTTAACAGCGTGAATGGCACAATTGCCCGTGTAGACCCGCATGGCGCGATATACCTGTCGCCTTCGTTTGCTGAAGGTGGCGCGCGCCTGGAAAACTCACCATTTTCACAGTTCGCGCCGGAGTCAGCCGCTACCAATAACGCACGGGTGGCGCAGGTGGCATGGTCGCCGGATGGCCGCTATCTTGCGTTTCTAGTGGATACCGACAGCGACGAAAATTCCCAGAATGACTCGTCAAATGATGGCGTGTGGTATCTTGCACCCGGAGTGACGACATCTACTGATCCAACATACCAGCTTGTACGTGATTGCCCGCCTGAAGCAGGCTGCGCCTTAGTCAACCCGCCAGAGCGCCGCCGCAGTCAGTATTTTCAGTGGAATTTTCAGAGTAATGCCCTGCTGGTAGCGGTTGAACTGGTAGATGAGGGGCGGCGCGGCTTTGTGATCGTGGATACGGTTCCTGATGCTAACTATGCTTCGTCTCCGCAGCCCGCTTATCGCTATGAATACGCCTCATGGGTGCCTGATGGAAGCAGCATTATCGTTAGCGGCAACGGGCCGGATGGCGTTTCGGCTGTGCGGCGAATTGATCGTGCCAGCGGCGCTGAAACCATAATTTTTAACGGCGCGGTGAACGGGCTGTATGTGCAAAATGCGGTAGAGCGTACTAATGGTCAAATTTATATGCTGGCAGCCTCAGGCGGGCCGGGCGCGGTGGCGCTGTACAACGCTAATGGAACGCCAGTTACGGGACTCATCGGCTCAAGTGCGCCTGTGCGGGTAGAGTGGAGTCCTGTTCGCGATGCGGTGCTAGTCGTGACCATGGAAAATGGCCTGCCCCGATATTTCGTGGCCGAAGTGAACGGTAATTTGCAAGAGATCACCGCGCAGGTGGCCGATGCTTTGGCGGTGGAATGGGTTACCAACACCCCGCAGGGCGCGGTGCTTTCAGAAGCGCCAGTTTCGCAACCGCCCGCACAGGCAGAGCCTGCACAGGTATCCAATTTTGCTCAGGGGCAATTGGTGCGCGTGGCGTTCCCCGGCGGATTGAATGTTCGTGATGCGCCAACGCTTACGGGCAATATTATTGAAGGCCTGAACTATAACACCATGATTACTATTGTAGGCGGCCCGATAGAAGGGGACGGCATACAGTGGTATCTGGTGCAGACCCCTTCTAATGTGTCTGGCTTTGTCGCTGAAAGTGTAGATGGAGAATACTTCCTCAGCGCACAGCCATAGAAACGGGGATAGGGAATCGCTTCTATAGTTCACCGGTGCGGCGAAATAGGCTGGCGCGCTTTGCTGCGGGGCGAAAATAATAAAAAGAGGCTCAGTGTTTAGCTGAACCTCTTTTCACGTGAGATCGCTAACTGCTTAACGCAGCGTTTGGAAATGGGTTGCCGGGAAGATATAGCGCGGCGTCGCTGGAATGCCAACCGCACTTTCGACCACCAGATCGTAATCTACGTAAGCGCAGTTATCCGCATTTTCATTGTACTCAGGGTTGAAGACCATTAGATAGAACTCGCTGTATGGGGTAGTGTCGAAGAAGCCGCCGCGCTCCAATGGAATCGCTTCCAGCTTTTCATCGCCTAATACCCCGACAGCCCATACTTGCAGGGCGTTGTTGTTCCCGGCAACGCCCGTGAAATAGACGCCCGGTGGCATGTCAAAGCGGTAATAATTTGCGCCCAATTCCTGAATGCCTTCGCCGGTAAACGTCCATGTGCCGGTGTCATCAATCGTGTCTTCCAGCCAGACTGTTGCATGGAATTCCGGCGCAAGCTGGTAATCACGCGCCAGATTCTTGAGGCGGAAAGCGGCCAGCGCTTCGGGAATAGTCATGTCATGATCTGCTAGCAGGCGCTCTAACGAATCCCATCCCTGATATTGAGCAATATATTCCCAGTAGGTGGGGATTGCATCTGTGCCGAACAAATCTGCCAGCATTTGAATGAACGTCCAGTCGCCATACTGAAGCTGCCCATCGCCGGGGTCTTCTGTGGTGCCGAAGCAGATTTCCGGATATTGATAAGCGTATTCGACGTATCCAGTGGCATCCTGATCTTTGCCGGCGGCGGCTGTTTCCATCCATGTCGCGGTGGATTCATACATCCAGTTATGGGTTTCGTTGCCATCGTAGCCAAACTGGATAGCGTGGTTGAACTCGTGGGCGAAGGTGGTGCGCATCAACCCGGTAGGATCGCTGGTAGAAGTGTTTGCATAGTCGTTATCAATCACCAGATAGCTGGTGGCCGCATCCAACTCTACCTCAGGCGTATTCGGGTTATCGCCTACGATGGTTTCAGGGCTGGCATAACCGAGCGAGCCTTCGTCCTGCCCGACCAGATCAATGATGTATACATCATACAGGTCATTACCGCCTAACGACTGATCTGAAGGTGGAACTGCCCACCCAAGCCGGTTGATCTCAATCTCGAAGAAATCTTCAACCGCCTGCGCTACTTTACGCACATAGTCAGAGGTGGCCGCATCTGCGCCGCTGGTTGTGTAGTGGATGCGGAAATGGGGGGTGTCTAGTACCTGTTCCGGCCCGCTCAACGTGACGCGGACGATTAATTCTGAAAGTCGATCAAGAATAGCAGGCGCGCCAATGGTCACTTCAAGTGAGTAATTGCCGCTGCTGTTACCTTCAGGATAGCGCGTCACTTCCAGCACATAGGTGCCCGTTTGAGCAGCAACTATACCCAGCGCCGAATCAGTGATCACACCGAGATCAAGGTCGTCGTTTTCGGCAACCGTGTTTCCTGAGGGGTCACGAAGGATGAGGTAGGTATCCAGCGTGCCGCTCGTAGCTTCCACAACCGCGAGGATAGCCTGCCCTTGAGTAAGTTCGAATTCGTAAAAACGGGATGCCTGCGAATTGTTGATGGTGCCGGTAAAGGTCTGAGTGCCAGCCTGTGCGGCAACCGCTGCGACACCGCTTAAACACACACCAACGATGATGAGTATGAGACGCTGATAAAATTTTAGCACGCGGGGTTTTCTCCAGGTGGACATTCCGAGACTAGTTGATTGTATGATGATTTCTGAAACGCCGCTTTAACGACTGAAATCAATCATAATCAAGTTGAGTCGCTTCTGAAAGATACATAGGGTTACAGTGGCTTAATTAACGGCATAAATTCGCAAAAATTTCGCCTATTCGCTAGATTCAATATGCTTTGATCACCGGCGGCATTGGAGTGATTTGACGATGTCTGAAGTTCAGCCAATTACAACAGTTCGTCCCGACCTTGATATTCGCGAAGATATCATCACGATCATCGCCAAATACCCCCCGTTAGCTGCGGATCGCTTTCATATCGAAGTGAATGTCGTCAATGGCGAAGTGATTTTGACAGGTCACGTCTCCAGCCCGATCAACCGCACTTACCTGGTCGATTTTGCCGCGCTGGTTGAAGGCGTGCAGAAGGTAGACACCCGGCACTTCTATGATGATGAGTCGCTGCGGTTGGCGGCAGGGCGCCTGGTGCCACAGGGAACCAGCGTGAATGTTCGCTTCGGGGTGGTGCTGCTTTCCGGCGTGCCAGTTGGCGATAATGTTGATGCGATAGCGCAGGCAGTAGCCGCATTACCGGGGGTAATCCGGGTAATCGTTTCTGGCTAAAGCCGGCACTTAATCGCGGGCTGTCCAGCGGGTTTCCGGTTCTCCGGCGCGAAGATTGATCCACCGCGCCAGCGTGAACAGCCAATCTGAAAGCCGGTTCAAATACACAATGATCGCCGGATTGAGCGATTCTTCGGATTTCAGCCGGATGGTAAGCCGTTCAGCGCGCCTGCACACGGTTCGGGCGACGTGAATTGTGGCCGCAGCCCGCGTGCCGCCTGGAAGGATGAAATTTTTGAGCGCCGGCAGTTCAAGCGTCATCTCATCTATTTCAATTTCCAGCGGTTCAATCACATCCATCGTCAGCCGCTTCAACCATGCCGGTGAAGACTCCATCGGTGTTGCCAGATCTGCCCCGATAACAAATAATTCATTTTGGATTCGTTCCAGCCTCTGCTGAGCAAGATCGGGCAGGGTTTCAGCCCGCGCCAATCCTAGCAGCGAGTTCAACTCATCTACTGTGCCATATGCCTCTACACGCAGATGATCTTTACGGACGCGGCCGCCTGAAAACAGGCTGGTTTCGCCCTCATCGCCAGTACGGGTATAAATTTTCATCGGCTTTCCTCTATGCAGTTTTAGCCAGCGCGGCGATTAGTAAATCAAGCGCGAGTTCGGCATCAATGCGCCCGGTTTTCATGCGAACGTCATACTCTTGAAGCGCGCGATAAATTTGCTCTAACTGGGGTATCGAAAACGCGCGTGATTGAGCGGAAAGTTTTTCGGCGGCATAAGGGTGAATGCCGATTGCCCCGGCGATTGCTGATGACGAGCGATCTCCGCCACCTGCCAGATGTTCCTTGACCAACAGCAGCAGGCGAAATTGACGCACGATCATGCCAAACAGGGCAATCGCATCTTCGTTCTGCGCTAAAAGGCGGTGTGCCAGCGTTGCCGCCTCACGTGAATTGCCCTGTGAAAGCGCATCGGTCATGGCGAACAGGTTGGTTTCCGCCACATAGGGAGTCAGCAGCATCACATCTTTTTCAGTGATCGGGCGCTCGCTGTTGGTGTAAGCTGCCAGTTTAGCGAGTTCGCTATCCGCCAGGCGCAGGTCACTGGCGGTGATTAGCGAAAGCGCGCGCGCGGCGGCAGGTTCAATCTCGACGTTTTGCGCCTTTGCATGCTTAATGATCCACTGGGTGCTGTCTTTAGGCGCAGCAAAGAAGCGCATGCTGTCTTTAGGCGCGGCTTTTAATACCCGGTGCGAATCCGGTAGTTTAACCCGTTCAACAAAGATCAGGCGGGTGGTTGGCGGTATGGAAGCCAGTGAGTCTGCAAGCTGTTCGGCCATCTTTTTCGCCGCGTCGCCGCCACCTTTGCGGTTCACGTAGGTTAATATGCCTTTTACAGCGATCAGGCGGCTTTCTGAGAGAAAGGGGAAGGCCGAAGCCGCGCCCAAAATTTCGGCGGGAGTGGTTTCGGTGCCGTCAAACTCTGAGAAGTTAAAATCAGCATTTGGCTGGCGGCGAAATTCAGCGATTGTGCGGTGCAAAAACTCATCAATGCTGTATTCGTCGTCGCCGTGCAGGATCAGGATATTGGACATTTAGCTTGAACGCGTATTCACCCGGTGTACGGTCATTGTCCCCTCGCGTAAAGGCATCTGTACTTCTCTCCGCGTAATTTCAAGGACTTCAAGGTCTGCCGGATCGCCATCGGTAGTGATATGACGCTGCAATGACATGCCTAGCGGCTGTGAAAGCAGAAGGGCGATAGATACGAAAGACATCACCAGCGGCAGGCGGTTTAGCCAGCCAGATCGCCGCACGCCGATCATACCTAGCATCGCGGCTATGCTTGCCATAAAGCTGGTTGTGACCAGATTCGTGCCGCAGTTTGGATGAACAGCGAGCGAGCGTTCGCCATGTTTCATCCGGCGCAGCGCTTCATTTACGGCGCTTTGCACCTGCTCAGTTGATACCTCGCCAAACAGCAAAAATCCGCCGCCGTCGCTGCGTCCTGCCATGCTTAGCGGCTTAATGCGCGATGCCAGAATGGTGATCGTGGCATGTTCCAAACCATGATTTCGGCGTGTCCGGCGAATCACGGGAAGATTCAGGATCGGCTGTGCCTGCTCTGCGAATTGCTCAATCACAATGCTTGCTCCTAAAGCCTATGTGCTGCAACCAGACTTTACCATTTCGCACCTGTGCTTTCCAGCAGCGGCGGCGTTCCGTATGCTGCATGAATTGCGTATTTACCATTTGAGCGTATAACTGAGAGAAAGATTGCGGTATGATGAAGCCATTACAATTCAGCAGGAGATTGATACCATGCGGAAGCTATTGGGGTTGATTCTATTATTGGCGCTGCTGCTGCCTTTGGGGGTGCAGGCACAATCTTGCCCCGCGCAGCTAAGCGGCGGCGATTGTACTTTATTTCAATCGGGCGTAAACGGTTTGGAATCGCTCCAATCGTTCACTGGCACGATTGATATCGCCTCATCTCTAAGCGCGATGGGGATGATTGATGTGTCTGTGACCGGAAACGGCACAATTCGCGCCTCTATTGGGCCAGATGGCTACCTTCTTGCGGCTGAAGTATATTTGCCTGCTGCCAGCACCGAAAATGGCGGCTTTATGGGTACGGGCGGCTCCTCACAGCAAAGCGCCCTCGGCCTAATTTATGTAGACAACAATTTCTACGTGGGCACTGGCGCGGCGGATACGCCGCTGCAATCGCTGACCTGGCTAAGCACGCCAGCTACCAGCCCATTGGGCATCCGTCAGGGCTTCCCGGCGAATTATTTCGCCAATACGCCTTCCTTAAGCGCGGCGTGGCTGCGCGAAGGAACGACCTCAACGCCATTGGGCGATAGCGTGCTTTTCAGCGCCACGTCCACTGATCAGGCGGCAGATGCGATGCAGGCATTGGCGGCGCTGAGCGGCGCGATGGCTGGCTCTACTGGTGGCACAGATGCTGGCCTTACGACTGATATGCTGGGCGATATGGGGAGTATGTTTGAGGGCATGACTGGCGTCGTTGAAAACAGCGCCTCTCTATCTGTGACTGCTGACGCGCAGCCTTCAGGGTTTGCCGTTGCACAGTCTGTGAGTACCGATTTAGGTAGTTTGTTCGGCAATCTAGCTGGAACCGATGGTCAGACTGGAACAGATGCGCTGGGTGATCTGGGCAGCCTGTTTGGTGATAGTGGTATGGGTTACAGTGTGGTGAACCAGTATCAGGTGGTGTTTGACAGCATTAACCAGGCTGTAGCCATTACTGCGCCAGCTAGCGCAGCGCCGCTGGATTCTACACTGGCGTTAACTTTGACTAGCTATGGCGCGGGCGGGCTGTTTACCACAGTAAACTCTTACTTCTCCCAGCAAACGGCGCAAAGTATTTCCAGCGATCCAGGCGCACTGTTTGGCAACATGTTTGGCAGCACCTCGTCTTCAACCGCCACGCGGGTTGATCGCGGCGTGATTGAACCCGGCCAAACGGTCAATGGCACCCTGGAGAGCGGAACCTCTGACACGTACAGCTTTACTGCCCCGGATGCAACGGGCGTGGTGATTGCGATGAACGCTGACTTTGACACCTATCTGGAACTGGAAGATGCCAGCGGTCAGCAGGTTGCCTATAACGACGATCATGATGGATTAAATTCACAGATCGGCCCGCTGCCATTACCGAGCGCCGGACAGTACACTATTATCGCCCGTTCATTTGGTGATTTCGCTGATGGCCCCTATACGCTTTCCCTCGAATTTGTACAGGTGACTGCTGGTGGCGGCTCAATCGCCTACGGGCAGACCGTTTCTGCGGTACGCGTGGCGAATCAGAATGACAACTATGTTTTCACCGGCAGCGCGGGCGATGCAGTTGAGATTTTCCTGTCCAGCGAAGATTATGATACCTATCTTGAGCTTCACGGCCCGGATAACGTGGTCGTTGCACAGGACGATGATAGCGGCGGCAGTTTGGACTCGCTGATCACCGTTACACTGCCTACAACTGGCGAATATACCATCGTCGCACGCGCTTTTAGCGACAGCAATGCAGGGGCATATACCCTATCTCTGACCAGCAGCTCGGCGGCGGCTGTGCCAACGGTTGCACCGTCTGTACCGACAGCTACCCCTACGCTTCCGCCGCTGCCCACAAAAGAATCAGGCAGTACTGTGCTACGCCGGAACCCGTTATTGTTGGCAATTCGGGGGCGCTGCGCCAATGGGCAAGCAGTGCTGAGGCTACTTCTGAATATTCTTCCAATGGGTGGGACGCAGGGCAAGCTGTTGGCGAACCAGATACGCCGGGCTGTGGCGATTACTCTACTGCATGGGCTTCATCATCATCTACAGAGGCCGCCAGCTTAACGGTAATGTTTGATACGCCAGTGATTGCTACTGAAGTGAATATCCACCAGACGTATACCCCCGGCTCAATCATCGGCATCGAACTGGTGCTGGAAGGCGGCGATACGCTGGAAGTGCCGGACAGCGCTGATCCTGTTGGCAATACAGAGTGCCCCGGCGTATTCACGGTTGATGTCACCGGCCTAAGCACTGAGCCGGTAGTCGGCGTGATCATTAATTTTGATCAAACTATCGGCGGGGACTGGAATGAGATTGACGCCGTAGAATTAGTAGGTGCGCAAGCGTAACAATCTACCCGCGAGAACATAGGTGAGTGTGTGGTGAATGCAGATGCAGATTTGGAGCAAGATTCGGCAGCTTTATTTGCCATGCTTTTCTCGGTGGTGCTTGAAGGAGAGAAGCGACTGGCAGAGCATCTCACCACACACGGCCTTACCGCGCCACAGTTTTATGTATTGAAAACGCTGGTAGAGCAGGGCGGGCGAATGGGTATTGGCGAAATCGCCCGCCGTCACGGATTGACCAACCCCACGATGACGGGTTTAGTGCAGCGCATGGAAGCCCTTGATCCGCCGCTGGTACGCCGTGAAACGGATATGCTTGATCGGCGCGCGGTCGTGGTCATGCTCACTGAGGAGGGGAGTGAGCGATTTTTAGCTGTTCAGACCAGTCTGCTAGGTCAACTGCGGGATGCGCTGGCGCTGCTTCCAACTGACGAGCGTCGCCGCCTGTTAGAGGAATTGCAGCATTATATGACCTTGCTGCTGGCGGCAGTTAGCACCTGAGATTTTATTGTGCGCCGGGCTGTGAATGAATAACTGGCTGTAGATAAATCGAACTGGAGTTGAGGACGACACGCAAGTCGTCCTTTTTCATTTCCGTAAACGCCGGATCAGCCAGCGCGCATCCGCGATCAGCGCCTGTAGATTTACGCCCAACGCCATCACCAGCACCATCGGGATCAGCCAGGTGAAAACCTGCCCAAATTCATAGAAGTAAATGATTGAAGCCGTGAAATCGCCCGTGTTGAAGTAGCCATTCCACACGTAATAAAGCGGCAGATAAAGCCCCAGCGCGGTAACGATCAACGATATGATGCCTGGAAACCGCAGGATATTCATCAGCACAAAAGCTGCCGCGAAGCCGATGCCCGCATAGGTGATGACGTTCCAGGGTATATTAGGATCGTTCAAGATCAGGTAGTTATATACACCCCATGTAAGCGCCCCCAGCAGGAAACCAAACGCGCCTGCCCATAATGACCGCGCCCACCACTTCCAGAAGCCGCGCAGCCGTTGTGGAAGCTCGTCACCAACAACCACAGCCAGACCCAAGAAGATGCCGAAAGTGAGGCCGATGGAAACTGTGCGCCCCCAGATTTCGCTGAGCAGGATTTGCGCGCCCACCCCGGCAGAGAGCGAAAGGTAGACGTATAAGCCCATCGCCAGCACGCTAAAGACAACGGTTGCTACAAAGCGCCATACGGTATGTAAGGGATTATCAGTCAGCCGCCGCCATGTGTTAGCAAGCCATGCGTAGATGCGAGTGCCAGCGCCAGATGATGCTGGCAGGCTGTTAGCCTCGTCGCGTGCCAGTGCCAGCGCCCGAAGCGCGCCACGCGCGCCCGTGCTGCGCCGCTGGGCAATCACCTGAACGGCAGCCTCTGAGCGCAAACGCCCTATCGTGCGGGCTGCCAGTTCTGAAACGCGCGGGTCTGTATCATCCAGCGCCTTTTGTGCCAGCAGCGCATCAATATCTGGGGAGTAGGCGGCAGGCCGCCAGTCGCTGGACGACCATAACCCCAGCTTTTCCCATATTGGCGCGTTTCGCGATGGCAGCGGAGAGCGCGAAGCCAGCACGTTGATCGCCGCAAGCTCTGCCGCTGAATTGGATTCAACCTGTAAGGCTTGCGCCACAAGACGCGGGATTTGCGGCGGCTCGGCATCGCTGATCTGCGCGAGATATTCCAGCGCGCGGGTTCTTGCTGGCGCATTTTCGCTGCGCAGCGCGTGCAGCGCTGTCCACCGGCGGCTGTCGTTATCAACCTGCGCCCACCAGTACGTAATCGCGTAATCATATTCCAGCGCCCCGCGCAGCAGCATTTGCCGCCCGTTTTCATCCAGTTCCAGCCCGTTTTCGGTGGCTTTCATGTAGTAATCAGCGATCAGAATGTAGTCGGTGACGCCTAACAGGAATCGCCCCTGCCCACGCTGGTAAGCGCGGCGTGCGCGGTTGTAGATATCTTCCGCTTCTTGCCGTGCCATCGCTTCCGGCGTGAGCGAAATCAATGGGATTGCTTCGGCGCTGGCTTCAGGCCGCACGCCAGTTTTGGAAACCAGACGATCCAGCGGCCCGCTGATCAAGTCATCAAGATTTCGTGTGTCTGGCGTTGCCACTTTCTGAATTTCTTCAGTGCGTGAAACCAGATTGTCAACCGGCCCGGTGATTAAATCGTCAATCTCGACCGGCCTGGTAGCTTTGCCGGGCTTGGAAATCAACCCGTCAATCGGGCCAGAAATTAGCGCGTCCATTGCGCTGGCGTCAATTTCACCAGTTTTCGAGATCAGGCGATCTATCGGGCCGCTGACCAGATCGTCTAGTGCTTCAGTTGCGGGTGTTGGGACTGTGCCGCCGCTTTTATCAACTGGTTTTGAGATCAGGCCGTCCAATGGCCCGGAAATCAGGGCTTCCAGCGGCAGCGTGGAATAACCGCGCGTTTCACCCGTTGTGCCTGTGGGCGCGCGCGCGGTATCGAAACTGAGCGGCATACGTGCGCTGCCCAATACCTGCTCCAATGCCGAAAGCACTTCGCGCATGGATTCAGCACGTTTCTCGATGTCCACTTCGGTGGCCTGCTGCAGCACGATATTCAAGCCTGGTGGCAGCCCTGGCCGCAGCGCGGTGACATCTGGCATCTGACCGCCGCTTTGTAACTGCTTGATCGCCAGCGGAACCGCCGCGTCAAACGGTAGCTGCCCGGTGAGCATGTGATAAATCATGATAGCGAAGCTGTAGATGTCGGCGCGGTGATCCAGATGATCTGCCGTAAGCTGTTCGGGAGCCATGTATAAGAGGGTACCGCTGCCGGGGTTCTTGGCGCGACCTTCAGGATCAAGCATGGTCGCCAGCCCGAAATCGGCAAGATACGGGCTTTGATAGCTGTCCAGCAGAATGTTTGAAGGCTTCAGGTCAAGATGGATGACTTTGCTGTTATGGGCATAGTCCAGCGCCTGCCCAACCGCCCGCGCCACGCGCATCATTTCGTCTATGGAAAGCGGGCCTTTTTCGATCACATCTTCTAGCGAACCGCCAGAGACGTAGCGCATTACGATGAAAAGCTGGCCGCTGTAATCGCCAAATTCGTAGATGGGTAAAATGTGGGGATGCTCAAGCGCGGCGATGGTTTGGGCTTCGCGCTCAAACAGCTTCACCGGATCCATATCCTGCGAAAGATTGCGGGCAATCGTTTTCACCGCTACCGTTCGGGCAAGCCGCTGGTCGCGCGCAGACCACACGTCAGCCATGCCGCCACGACCGATATGCTCGATCACACGGTAATGACTAAATTCGATTCCAACATCCATGCAGGTTTGCTGCCTTTGCTGCTGGCGTAGGCTATATCCGATGTTCTTCCAGCTTAGTATATCCTCATTTTCTTCCAATTACCTTTAATGTGTGGCCTGTGGTACGCTAACGCCAGATCATCCCATACAAGCTACCCGACTGCTTTATGAAACTGCGCTTGCTTTCCACTCTGCTTTTTCTGGTCTTTGTTACTCTTCCTGTATCGGCGCAGGATGCCCCCCAACGCAATCCGGCATCTCTAGCTCTCGATATTTGAATGTCACTGTGCCAGAGCCGGTGCTTACGCTGCCCGATCCGTATGAGCCTGGCGTGACTACCAGCCAGTTCTGGACGGCTAAGCATGGCGAAACGCTGCCGCAGCAGGTGAGCGCTGTGCTGGCATCGGGCGCGCGGGTTTCGCCAGAACTGCCCGGCGCGCTGGTGTGGGTGGAAGCGGTTTAGAGTACGATGAGGCGGAAGCGCAGGATGCGGCGCGCGCGTTAGCGGCAATCTTCGCGCAGGTGGCGTTACGCGCAAACTATACCGGCGGGCTGCAAATGCCCGATGGCTCTGTCGTCGTTGATCCCTCAGATTTGATGCCAATCCCAGATATAGACGGTGATAATTTCATTCATGTGCTGTATATGCGCGATCTGGCAGACCAGCGCGATGCTATTTTTAACCCGATGGATGGACTGCCAGCGGCGTTAGTTGCGGGAGGGTTTGCCAACGCCCGTGACGTGATCTATGTGAATACCACGCCGTACTCGCAGGCCACTTTTGACGATTCCATCTATCTCAGCAGCATCGCCACCACTTTCGTGCAGATGATTCTGGCAAATGTTAGCCCGCATCAATCGCCGTGGTTACAGAATATGCTGATTGCTGATCTGCGGCAGCGGCTAAGCGGCAGCGGGGTTTCGCCGGGGCAGGTAGATAGCTATCTGGATGCGCCATTAACTTCGATTACGCATGTGCCAATATTTTCGGATGCGTCACAGATCAATGGCGGGCAGCAGTTGTTTCTAACCTATCTGCGCCAGCGTTTTGGCGAAAATATCGTGCGTGGGCTGTTCGCCCATGCCGATGAAGGGGCTGCCGCCTTAGATAGCGCCATTGCTGATGCAGGCGTGATCGATCCTGTTATCGGCGCGCTGCCGACAGACCGCGATATTTTTGCAGACTTTGCTTCCGCCAATATCCTGAATGCGCTGTTTGGCGATGGGCGTTTTGCTTATGCCAACGCCGCGCTGGATCAAGGCGAAATTGCCGCCGCCACCGAGATCGCGCTGGATGATTCAATCAAGACCGCGATAGCGCCATACGGGGTGGGGTATTACTTTTATACCGCCCCTGAACCGCAAACCATTGAGGTGCAGTTTACTGGCGCGCAGGCCATCAATCGTTTACCTGATTTCAGCAGAGAAGAAGGCAACAACTTTTATTTAGCGAACCAACTGCCAGATACCGATTCGATGATGACGCGCAGCGTTGACCTGACCAGCGTTGATGCTGCGGAATTGACCTTTGACGCGCTGTACACGCTTGCCGATGGCTGGAACTACGGTTATGTGTCGGTTTCTACGGATGGCGGCGAAACGTGGGAAGCGCTTCCGACAGCAGACGGAACATATAGCAACCCGCATGGCGCGGCATATGGCCCCGGTTTCACCGGCATCAGCAGCCTGATGCCCCGCGCCCATTCCCGATTATTGGTATCGTGCTTGGCGGTGATGGGGTAACCATTGGCGATCTTTCCCCCGGTGGGCCGGCGCAGCAAGCAGGCATCCAAATTGGCGACGTGTTGGTCGGCGTAAACGGAGAGTTATGGCAAACTGCGCCCGATATTCTGGATGTGCTGGCAGATTATGCCCCCGGCCATACGATAGTGTTCAATGTGCAGCGTGGAAGCCGCCGGCTTGCAATTCCCGTTCTGCTCGGCGCGCATCCTACCCGCATGGTGATTCCTGAAAGCGAGTGGATGGCGCAAACGGTGGATTTAACGCCCTATGCCGGACAAGAAATATTGCTGCGTTTTGAAATCGTCACTTTACCCGGCTATGAAGAGGCGACTTATGCGCTGGATAATCTGGCGATTGAGGCCATTAACTGGCATGATGACGGCGCTTCTCCCGATGATTGGACGCTGGCGGGCTGGTCATCTGTTTCAGAACGGGTGCCTGCTGAATGGCTGCTGACCGCTGTGCATACCGGCGATTTGAGCGATCATCCGCCGCGCGTTGAACGGATTTTGTCAGATGGCGATGTGACGGCCAATTTTCGGGCGGCATTGGGTGCCAATGAAACGCTGGTGCTGGTGGTATCAGCATTGAATACTGATACTACACAGCCCGCCGCGTTTGAACTACTGCTTAGCGCAGAATAAAAACTTTTAGCGTTATCGTGATGAATACCTGCGAATAAACACCACGCTCATCGTAAACAACCTGAGTTACCAGTACGGGGCGAATCCTGTACTATCTGATTTGTCTTTTCAGCTTCCTGAAGGCGCATTGATCGCGCTTGTTGGGCAAGATGTTTACGCGGCAGTTTCTGCCTTCAAATTTGCCGCGATTCGTGATCACAGACGGGTTTATGCTGGTTCTGCTGGCAAGTGTTGGCGGCTTGTTCATTAGCCATCTTCCAGTCCCTCAAGCGCCAGCTTAGCGGCCACTTTGCCCGAAAGTATCACCATTGGCACGCCGCCGCCGGGGTGGGTCGTTCCGCCAGCAAAGTACAGCCCTCGAATATCCGGCGCGCGGTTGTGGGGGCGGCGCAGGGCATTGAGGCGATTGTTAGAGGACAGCCCGTAAATTGCCCCATGTCTCGCCCCGGTTCTGGCCTCAAAATCCAGCGGCGTTAGCTGCTTTTCAACTTTGATCTTGCTGCGAATATCCAGCCCGCGCCGCGCCAACATCTCTAAAATATGGCTGCGATAAGCATCCCCCTGCAAACCCCAGTCAAATCTATCGTTGGCTGCTGGCGCATTGACCATCACAAACCAGTTTTCACAGCCTTCTGGCGCGTGGCTGGTATCCGTTTTTGAGGTGATCGCAATATAAATTGTAGGGTCATCCGGCGGGATGCCGCGCTCGAAAATATCGGCAAATTCGCGCGGATAGTCGGCGCTGAACAGAATGTTATGGTGAGTAAGCTGGTCGTGCGTGCCTTCCACGCCAAGCAGCAGCACAAACCCTGAAGATGAAAGTTCGGCATCTGCCAGGCGGCCTAATCGGCGCGGGTTGAAGGCGCTTTGCGGCAGCAGGCGTTCATATACTGTCGCTACATCCACATTGGCGATCACCGCATCGGCAGGGAAGAACATGCCGCCAGCGCGAACGCCGGTTACTTTATGGCTCTCAACTGTAATTTCATCGGCGTGGCATCCGGTGATAATTTTGATGCCAAGTTCTCGCGCCAGCTTTTCTAGCGCCCGCGCAATTGAATAGGTGCCGCCTTGCGGATACCACACGCCGCCCGAAAGTTCGACATGGGCGATTACGTTCAGCGTGGCGGGTGCTGAAAACGGACTTGCGCCCACATAGGTGGCAAAGCGTTCAAGCATTTGCCGCAGCTTTGGCGAAATCACGAAGCTTTCTATCGCCTCAGACATCGTGCGCAGCGGGTCAACGGCTGGAATATCTTTGAGCGGTGTACGCGCCACCCGCCACACCGTTGGCGGATCGTTGTAGATGAAAACGGATCCCGTGATGTCGTGGATGCGTTTGGCATATTGCAAATAGCGCATATAGCCTTGAGCATCTTCGTCACCGGCAAATTCACGCAGCCGTTGCAGCATGATGTGGGGCATACGTGAAGCATCTAGCTGGGCGCCGTCGTCCCAAAAATAGCGGGTGAGCGGATCAACGGGCAGTAAAGTTAAGTAGTCACGTAGTTCTTTTCCCGCGCATTGAAACAGCTCATCAAATACCGGACGCATGGTGATCACTGATGGGCCGGTATCCCAGCGAAAGCCGCCGGCGCTGATTTCGCTCATCTTGCCGCCGACGGCTTCGTTTTGCTCGATAATTGTGACCTGATGCCCCTGCGCTGCCAGACGGATAGCGGCGCTCAGGCCGCCAATGCCACCCCCGATGATGATGAAAGTTCGGGTCATGAACTCGCCTCAACTGTGGCCTCAGGCGTTGGACTGGCCATCGGAATGTTCTGGAAACGGATGCTGTCCAGTATCGCTTGTAATTCGCCTTCGCCTGTATCCATTGCTTCAATCGGGTCGGCGTACATGAAGAAGGCATAATTCAGCCCAAACTGGTTTAGCCCCGCAAACCAGCCCCGCGTATCCGGAGTTTGTGGGCAGTCTACGGCTGCAAATGAGGTGCCTACTGCCGCTAATCCGCCGATGCCGTAATCGCGGCGCAAATCAGTGCCAATATTGCACCCTTCTTCAATCACTGCCAGACGCAGCAGGCGCAGCCCATCCAGCCATAGATCGGTGGTTAGCGTGGCCGCGCCGGTGGTTGCCACCACATTCGGAAAAGCCCACAGCAGCACAATCGTGCCCGTGCCGCCAGTAATCGGCCCCGTATACAGGGCAACCGGAATCGTGCGCGTGGCATCCAGATCGCTAACCAGCAGCGTATCGTAGGCTACCCGCCAGCCTTCTGGCAAAGTGATGTCAAATGGCGGCGAGGCGCCTTCTCCGGTTAGTGGATCAATGTTGATGACGACTTCCGTCACTTCAGGTGTAGCTTCGGACAGCGCACGATTCAAATCTTCGTTAAACGCTGCTACCGCGCGGTCAATCGTGAAATTCAGCGACTCAGGGTCTAATAATGACCGCTGGCTGTCTATGGTTACGAGAGGGATTTCGCCTTCATAGGGAAGGGCAGCGTGCAGCCGCGCGGCTTCATCCAGCGCCAGATCGGGGCGGCCTGAAGTCATGCATTGATTCCACGCGTTCTGGTCAATCCCCAGCACGCCAATACCGTCCACCAACCGTGAACCGGGGTAGGCTGCGTCTCCATATTCCATGTACCACGCCATCAACTGGGCGAAATACGGATAGAAGGCGTTTTGCTCTGCCGCGCACAGCGCCGCTCGCGCTGCCCCGCGTGCATCGGTAGAACCGCTGTTCCGCAGCAGCGGCAGGGTGGTAATCAGCACCTCTGCACCGCGCGCGCGATCTACCAGCGCAGGCAGTGATGAAGCCGCAAACTGCGCCGATGCGAGGTCATCCAATGCCAGATATAGCGCTACGGTCACCGGAGCATTGTCGTAGCCCAGACGGGGCAGCCCCGCGCCGGTTATGGACTCGTGCAGCCCTTCAAAATCAATGGCGGTGGGCGGCAGCGGGGTAGCTGAAGGCGCGGATGCTGCTTCAGTAGGTTGCGCTGCTGGAGCAGGGGTGTTCGTAGGATCGGCTGCGCCAGAGCAAGCAGCAGCCAGCACGACAAGACCCGTTAAAAGGAATGGAATTTTCAAGCGCATAGAGTTCATTTCATATCTGGATATGTAATGTGCTGAGTATAGCGCAAGCCTGCAATCATCCGAGGGGGATCGGCGACTCGCGAAACAAAAAGGACGAGCCATTACGCTCGTCCTTTATTGTCACACGTCACGTTTCCCTAAAACTTCTCAGGGAAAACTTCCCTTGCTAGCGCCTCTTCGCGGTCAACCTGAGCGCGCAGCAGGCTTAGCCCTTCATTCCAGAAATTCGGGTCTGAGAGGTTTACGCCCGCTTTTGCCAGAATCTTTTCAGGATAATCGCTGTCGCCAGCGGCCAGCACTTCAAGGTACTGCGGCACAAACTCCGCGCCGCGCTTCTGATACAGGTTGAACAACGCCAGAACCAACAGTTCGCCAAATGAATAGGCATAAACGTAGCCCGGTGTATGCAGGAAGTGGGGGATGTAGCTCCACCAAATGCCGTATTCTTCGCGCAGGGTGATGCTGCTGCCGAACATGGCGCGCTGGGTTTCCATCCAGATTTCGCTAATACGCGCGGTTGAAAGCTCACCTTCGGCGCGGCGCGCAGTATGGTAACCGTTCTCAAAGCGGTTCATCGAGGTCTGGCGGAACACCGTAGCGAAGCTGTCTTCCAGTTTATTAGCCTGCATTGCCAAACGCGCTGCCGGGTCTGGCTCGGCGTTCATCAGGTCATCGAAAACCAGCATTTCGCCGAATACTGAGGCCATTTCAGCGGTGGTTAACGGCGTATAGTAGTAAGAGATCGGCTGCTTTTCGCCGGACAAATACATATGCACGCCGTGACCGAGTTCGTGCGCCAGCGTGGAAACATCGCGCCCCTTGCCTGTGTAATTCAGGAAAACGAAGGGGTGGGTAGATGGCGTGGTGGGAGAGGCAAACGCGCCGCCGCGCTTGTTCGGCAGCAGTGCGGCATGAATCCAGTTTTCGTTGAAGAAGCGATCCACTACGCTGCCTAGCTTATCGCTAAAAGCTGCGTAGGCTTTGCTCACGATGTCACGAGCTTCTGACCATGCGTAATCGCGCCCGCCAGCGGCAATCGGCAGCGGGGCATACCGGTCATATTCAAACAATTCATCCAAACCTAGCAGCGTGCGCTTGAGGTTGTAATGGCGATGAACGATGTCGTAATTCGAGGTGATAGCATTGATCAGCGCGTCCACAACGGCTTCCGGCGCTTTATTGGAAAGGTTGCGCGAAGAAATCCATGATGGGTAGCCCCGGCGCTTGTCATCGCTGGCTTTATCCGCCGCCAGCACATTGAAGATGAACGTAGTTTGCATGCTGTATTCATTCAGCGTGGCGGTCACGGCATTTGCAGCGTCCAAACGCGCTGAACGATCCGGATCATAACCCAGCTTGAGAATTTGCGATTGGTTCAGCTTTTCGCCGCGATATTCATAGCGCATGGAACTATTCAACTGTGTAAACAGGCGCGTCCACGCGTTGCGCCCGGTCACCGCTTTATCCACCAGAAGCTGTTCTTCCGGCTCAGTGAGCGTATAGGGCTTGTAGCGCAAATCGCTCTCGAAGGCATGCGCGTAGATGCCGATGCCGGGGTCACTTATGCGCGCCTTTGCGGTTTCCTCGTCAACAGCTTTCCATTCCAGACCAAAAAACAGAATTTTCTGGCTCAGTTCGGAGAAGAACTCTTCTGCCTTTTGCAGCAGCGCGCCAAATTCCTGATCAGTGGTATCAGTCGAATAAAGCAGCGAAGCATAAGCATCCAGGCGGATAGCGAGATCGTAGATCGCATCCTGTTCTTCGGCTGCCTGGGCTAGCTCGGCTGCGCTCAGGTCTTTAACACGTCCACGATATTTTTCGGCGAATGAATCGGCCAATGCCAGCGATTTTTCCATATCAGACTGAATAGCGGGGTCATCAAGGCCGGAATACAAAACCGAAAGATCCCACATCACATCTTCAGCGCCAGTTATTGTGATGTTGGGAGCAGCAACATCGCCCATTTCAAAACCTTTCAATCGTTCAACTTTGTTCGAGAGGTTAAGTATATCCTGATTCGTCTCTGATGTGTAACGATAACTTTCATGCCCGGCCTGCTTGAAAGGTTGCCTGCCGCAGCCCCGGTAACGCATAATCGGAGTTGGTAAACGTGCTGCCCCAAAATACTTAGCTATAACTGACGTTGAGCAAGCATTTCAAAATGGATGTTCGCCTATCTGGTCAATGCTGAACGTGACGGCGGCTCGGCAGCACTTTCGCGCGAAGACTGGTGATGAAACACACAACGATAGATTTTGCGGAAATTGGGCGGCTGCCACATCCGAACGATAATGTGGCAATTGCTACGCGCACGCTGGATGCGGGGTTGGCGGTGCGGTTCAATGATTGCGTATTTACGCTAGGCGATGTTGTATTACAGGGGCATCGCTTTGCTGTACAGACTATTCACACAGGCGAAAACCTGCTGTCGTGGGGGCAGCCGTTTGGTCGCGCTTCTGCCGAAATTGCCCCCGGAGACTATGTGCGTAATGAAGGCGTTTTGAAGGAATTACGCCGTCGCCAGCTTTCTTTTACGCTTCCGGATGCTCCAAATTTTGTGGATGAAATCGCGCCATTCGTCTTTGACGAAGCAGCCTTTCAACCTGCGCCGCCGCTGGAGCGTTACGCCGGGATCAAAACCTTCATGGGCTATCGCCGCTCGCCTGAGCGCGGAGTAGGCACGCGCAATACGCTTGTCCTGCTGGGCACATCATCGCTCACAGGTGGTTTTGTGCGTACTCTGGAAACGAAGCTGAAGCCGCTGGCAGAGCAATACCCGAATATTGATGCGATTGTGGCCGTAGCGCACACCGAAGGCAGCCTTGCGCAGCCCAATAATCGTGAGCTGCTGCTGCGCACGCTGGCCGGGTTTATGGTGAACCCGAATGTGGGCGCTGTGTTAGCGGTGGATTACGGGTCTGAGGCGGTGAACAATGCCGCCCTGAGCGAATACCTGACGAGAAATAATTATCCAATTGCCGAAATTCCACACCATTTCATGTCGCTGTCACGCTCGTTTCAAGCCGATTTGGATGCGGCAAGCGTTGTTGTGACTGGTTGGCTGGATGTGGTGAACAGCATCTCGCGCACAGAAGAATCGATCTGCGAATTGCGAATCGGCTTGCAATGTGGGGGATCAGATGCGTTTTCTGGCATCAGCGGCAACCCGCTGCTGGGCTGGGTGACGGCGGAAATTTTGCGCTATGGTGGGTCGGCAAATCTGGCTGAAACGGATGAATTGATCGGCGCAGAAGCCTATATGCTGAGCGGCATGCGCGATCTGGCAACCGCAAGGCAGTTTTTAGCCGCGATACAGCGCTTTCAGGAATGGGCAGGCTGGCACGGACATTCTGCTGAGGGCAATCCATCTGGCGGTAACAAGTATCGCGGCCTCTATAACATTTACCTGAAATCATTGGGCGCGGCCATGAAGCGCGATCCGGCGGTGCGCGTCGCTCAGGTTATCGAATATTCTGAAAGAATGCGCGAAGCCGGTTTGGTCTTTATGGACAGCCCCGGTAACGATCTTGAGAGTATCGCCGGGCAGATTGCCGCTGGATGTAACCTGATATTTTTCGTCACTGGCAACGGCTCGATCACCAATTTCCCCTATGTGCCTACGCTCAAAATCGTCACCACTACCGAGCGTTACAACCTGCTGATGAACGAAATGGATGTGAACGCTGGCGCATATCTGGATGGCGTGCCGATGGCTGAAGTGGGCGGGCAAGCGCTTCAACTTACGATTGATATAGCGTCTGGGCAGCTTTCGGCAGGCGAGCGGGCAGGGCACGCGCAGGTGCAAATCTGGCGTGATTGGCTGCTGACCGCGCCAGCCGACCTGCGTATTTATGAACCCGTCAGCTATAGCGGCGAGCCGCTGGCGATTGATACCCGTATCGCTGTACCTGACGTGCATATTTCGGCATATCACAGCGGCAAACGCCTTGCGGTGGATCAAGTTGGGCTGGTGCTGCCGACCAGCTTGTGTTCAGGGCAGATCGCGCAGATGTGTGCGCGGCGGCTGAATGAGCGCTCTGCGTATGCTAAGAACGGCCTGTCGCGCTTTGTGGCGCTGGCGCATACCGAAGGCTGCGGGTCGGCAACGGGTAGTGAATTGAACGATACGCTGCTTGGCTATCTGCGCCATCCTTCGGTCAAATACTGTATGCTGCTGGAGCACGGCTGCGAAAAGACACACAATGGCTACATTCGCCAGCTTATTCTTGAAGCCTCTCTCGATCCACGTGATTACGGTTGGGCAAGCGTTCAATTGGATGGCGGTATTGATGCTGTCATTCAGAAGATGGAAAACTGGTTTGAGGATCGCTGGTCAGCAGACAGCGCCCCGAAGCTGGTTGACGCTGATCTCTCGATTGCGCGTCTGGGATTAGTGACTCAGGGCGAAGTTCCTGATCAGGCTGCTGAACAGTTCGCTTTACTTACGCGCATGATCGCTGCCGCAGGGGGAATGGTGGTTATGCCCCGGCATGACACGCTGCTGCAACGCGCTGCATTTACAGATGCGCTTGCGGCCAGCGGTGAACTCAATCCAACCTTAGGCTACGCGCAGTTTACCACCACCCCCGGCTTTCATATTATGGCGACCCCTGCGCGGCATTGGGGCGAAACGCTGACCGGCTTAGGCGCGGTTGGCGTTGATCTGTTCCTGGCGTATGTGCAAGATCGCCCGATGCCCGGCCATCCCTTGATTCCGCTGCTGCAAGTGACCTCTAACCGTCAGGCACAGGCGGCCTATGCGGCGGATTTGGATGGTTTTCTCGCTGAACCTTCAGAAAGATGGGCAGGTAATCTGCTGGGTCTGGTGGTTGAAACGCTCTCGCGGAGTTACGCGCCGCGTTTAAGCGCCAGCGGCAATACGCAGTTCCAGATTACGCGCGGGTTGCTGGGGATTTCGATGTAAGCGCTAACAGGGACGAAAATCTTTATTTGTCTTATACAGGACAATGGAACATATTCTGCGTAGAATAGAACTTCATAGATCACACAGAAAAAATGTGCCTTAAGGAAATTCGACATGCTCAAACGTCAAACCCTATTTGTTGCCCTTTGTCTTGCCCTGTTCTTATGTTTTACAGGCGCTGCTGCCGCGCAGGAAACCAGCACAAGCGGCGTATTGCAAATGGGACAGCCGGCCATCGGCTATGTTGCCTCTCCAGAACTGCCCGTAAATTACACCTATGAGTTGGCTTCGCCTTTGGCGGTTACTCTACAGGCGATTGGCGATACTGCCCGGCCAAGCATTGCCATTTATCAAAATGGGGTTCTGGTGGCGTCGCAGCCGAACGCTGAAGGCGCTTTCATCGTCAATTTGACCACTTTCCTGAATGCCGGATCGTATGTGGTTGAAGTGGGGATTGCCGGCGGCGAACCGGGTATGGTCATCCTGATCGTGCAGAACGAAACCCCGGTAACCGTATCACCTTTGACTGTTGGCACGGCTGTGACTGGCGAAGTTACGGTTCAAACCCCGCTGGCGCTGTATAGTTTTTCAGCGCTGCCTGAGCCTGCTTATCTGTATGTTGAAAGCGCCCTTGAAACCAGCGGCCCTAATGTGCGTCTGGTAGATACAACGACCGGCTCAACCATCGGCACCCTGAATGCTGCGGCATTGGGCGGGCGCTTCCGCCTGCCTGCGGGGGTATCCACATTTCAAGCTGAAGTGACTCATAATGCCAGCACTTCGCCGGTGCCCTTTACGCTGTGTTTCGTGGCGGTTAGCGCGGGGGATTGCGGCGCGGCAACCGTGCCAGTAGCCCAAAACGCCTGAAGTTGAAACCCCATCCGCAGATGCGTGTACCGTAACGCCAAATTCTGGAGGCGCAAATCTTCGCCAGTCGGCGAGCGTGGGCGCTTTGCTGGTTGGCGCGCTGCCCGGTGGCGCGACTGCTGAAGTGTTGGGCATTTCGCCAGATGGGACGTTCTATAACATCAACTACAACAACCTGAATGCGTGGGTTGCGCTTTCGGTAGTTACTGCAAGCGGTAACTGCGCGGGTGTTCCGGTGGTGAACCCGCCAGTGATCATTCCACAGCCGACCATTCCGCCGACCAGCACCCCGATCCCGCCGTCGCCGGTGCCGCCAACCACACCGCCGACCAATACTCCAATTCCGCCGTCGCCAACCCCTGCTGGCCCGTGCTTGATCACGATGACTGGCGATCAACTGGTTTATACAATCCCGAACGCTATTCCTGACAATATCTATGATCAGGTACACGCAGGTTACGAGCTTGTTCCGGTGGGCAGATTGGCTGATAACACATGGTGGCGTACTAACTATGCCAGCGCGTGGATTGAAACCAGCACTTTTGGCGTTACGGCTGCCGTATCTGGCGACTGCACTGGCCTGCCAATTGTGACGCCGTAACAGTTTAGAAATGGCGTGAGCTGCAAAACGGGGCATAGTGCATCTATGTCCCGTTTTTATTTTGCCGCTGTATATTCCCGGATGCTGTTGGCTGCTTCAGCTTCAAAGTTGCCGGGCTTTGAATAATTGTGTGACGCGCCCTGCGCGGGTTTCATCATGAATCACGCGCTTAATGCAGGCTTGCGCTGCATGATGAATGGACAAGATTTTGAAAGGTTCGTGTTACACTCTCATCAGGCAAAATGAGGGAACGTGCTATGCCTTCCATTCCTCTAACTGAACCGGAAATTGAACAACGACTTCAAACCCTGAATGGCTGGTCGCGTCAAGGCGGCTCTATTGGTAAAGTATTCATGCTGGAGTCTTATGTTGCAGGATTGGCGTTTGCGACTGCCGCTGGGCTGGTTTGTGATGGGCTGAACCATCATCCGGATATTTCAATTGGCTGGAAAAAGGTACAGATTCGCTTTACTACGCATGATGCGGGCAGCCAGTTGACCGATCTTGATTTCAAGGCGGCATCCGCAATTGATGGACTGGGATACCCGCGCGCATGAATCTGCTGCGCCTGCTGTTTGGTGCCCTGCATGAGGGGCTGCATGTGCTGGCGCTGTGGTTGATTGGTCGCAGGCCGGAACGTGTGACTATAAGCCATGTAGATATTCCAGGCGATCTTTCAACCGGCCGCTATGTGTTTGTGGCAATCTTTCCAACGGTAGTTTTTCTCTTAATTGCTGCCTTTGGTCTGGTAGGCATGGCTTCTGCCAGTTCAATCATGCAGTTCGGGGTGGCGCTGGTCATGGCCATCATCGGGTCTATAGGCGCTGTAGGGGGTCTGGGTGATTTGCACCTGATCACGCTGCGATTGGCACAGGACGCGGAACTGGCACAGCATGCAAAAAGAGTCGATCCCGACAGGCAACACCCCGACGGTCAGAGCAAATCCGGCTGAAGCTAGCCAGCCTACCGTCATTAACCGGCCATTACAGGGTCGCGCGCTGCTGATCGCCCGCAGCATCTGGGTAGCAGTGACGATACTAGCTGTCACGTTGTTTGTGATAGCCATTCCCGCGCGTATCAATCTCTTACTGCATCCCGCCCCGGAGCTGCGAAGCCTGCTTGCTGAAATCAGTCTGCCGGTTGCCGTATACGCGCTGCTGATCGCCGGCAGGGAGATCGTTTTTGCCGCCACTTTCACGATGATCGGCGCGATTATCTTCTGGCGCCGCAGCGATTCGGGGCCGGCAATTTTCGCCTCAACCGTGATGATCGCCTTCGCTTCCTCATTTTTTGCCGCATACCGGCTGGTTTTTGTCGACGTTACCCCGCTCCTCTACACGCTTTCGCGGTTGGTGTTGATGATCGGCTTTGGTGGCGCCCCCATCCTGATCTACACGTTTCCCGATGGGCAGTTTGTTCCCCGTTGGACGCGCTTTGCGGCGATTGCGTGGTTGGCTGTTGTTGTGCTGCAATTTCCTACGCATGAAGGCTTATTTGTGTATGTCGCCGGTCAGCGGAGGATACTGCCAACTACGCTCGCGCTCTACGCCTTCTTCCTGCTGATCGCCGTGTATGCGCAGGTGTACCGCTTCCGCCGCTATGCCGATAAAGCTGGACGCCAGCAAACCAAATGGGTGATGCTCGGCTTTGCCACTGGCATTTTTGCCCTTATCCTGTGGTATACCTCGGTGCTGCTCTTTCCGTTGGCAGATAGCCCAACCGCTGTTCGTATGCTGCGGGTGTTGATTGGCGAAACCCTGTATCTGTTTGGCTTCATCGCTATACCTCTCAGCATCGCGTTCTCGATCTTGCGTTACCGGCTGTACGATATCAACCTGTTTATCAATCGCGGGTTAGTCTATGGCTCGCTCACAGTGATACTGGTGACGGCATTCACCGCAACCTTGTTCTTACTGAAAGCCGCGCTCGAAGCGATTCTGGATGGCTCCCAAAGCACCACAGCGGCAATTATCGCTACTGCCGTTGTTGTGGCTTTGTTTGCGCCCACGCGCCGCCGTATACAACAGTTCATTGATGTGCGATTTTTTGCCAGAACTGCTAATCCCGCTAAAGCCGCAACCGCGCCTTCCAGCATAGGGCGGCATCCCGGCGCGCTCACAGGCAAACAGATTGGCCCCTATCTGATAGACAACGTAATCGGGCGGGGTGGCATGGGCGAGGTCTATCATGGTGTTCATGCCGCGCTGTCTCGCGAGGTGGCTGTAAAAGTGCTGTCCCCCGAATCGGCGCAGGAAGCGGAGATGAAAACCCGCTTTGAACGCGAAGCGCGCATCATAGCGGGTATTCGCCATCCCAATATCGTCACTGTTTACGATTACGGCGAATACGAAGGCCAGTTTTATATGGCGATGGAATTTCTGGATGGCGAACTGCTGTATCACAAACTGCGCTCAGCGCCGTTCGATCTGGATACCACGCTTCTGATCTTGCGAGACATAGCCGCTGCACTAGATACCGCCCATGCGCGCGGGTTAGTTCACCGCGATGTGAAACCCTCAAATATCGTGCTGGTGAAGCCTGACGGGGAAGGCGAGGGGCGGGCGGTGTTGATGGACTTCGGCATTGCGAAAATGATGGAAGGCGCTACCGGCATCACGCATTCAGGCATGTTAGGCACGGTTGATTACATCGCTCCAGAGCAGATTTTACATGCGGGTGAGGTGGATAAAGGCGCGGATATTTATGCGTTAGGCGTGATAGCCTACCAGATGCTAACCGGTAAGCTGCCGTTCGCTGGTGCAAACCCCGGACAGCAGTTATACGCGCATTTGCAACAATCTCCCAAAGACCCGCGCGAGATCAAACCGGATATTCCGCTGGAAGCCGCTAATGCGGTGCTGCGGGCATTAAAGAAATCGCCTGCTGAAAGGCAAACTACAGCAGGCGATCTGGTCGCTGAGATGGCGGCGAAACAGGATAAATAACCTTCCCCTTCGCTTCTGCCTATTTATCTCGCTTTTTATTGCGCCTTCAACTGCTGGAAATACTTCTGACGGAACTTGCTGACCTTTGGCGCAATTACCACCTGGCAGTACCCTGCATACGGGTGCTTCACGAAGTATTCCTGATGATAATCTTCTGCCGGGTAGAAAGTCTC
This sequence comes from Chloroflexi bacterium OLB15, assembly GCA_001567085.1. GTDB lineage: Bacteria > Chloroflexota > Anaerolineae > Aggregatilineales > Phototrophicaceae > Flexifilum. The sequence continues at coordinate 25,136 of LMZS01000150.1, read as the reverse complement.
CGCCGCCGTCACTTCCGTCACAATCGGGGCGTTCCAAATCTGCTCGCTGTTCACTTCAGCGATAGTTTCCTCAGCAATCTGCTTCTGCTCTGGTGTGTGATAGTAGATCGCGCTGCGATACTGCGTGCCTACGTCTGCGCCCTGACGGTTAAGCGTTGTCGGATCGTGAATGGTGAAGAAAACGTGCAGCAAATCCTTATAGCTGATCACTGACGGATCATATTGTATCTGCACGACCTCAGCGTGCCCGGTGCGCCCGGTGCAAACCGCCTCATATGAAGGGTTCACGACACTGCCGCCCATATAGCCGCTAACGACATCGGTCACGCCCTTAAGTTGGTCATAGACGGCTTCCAGACACCAGAAGCAGCCCCCTGCAAGCGTTGCGGTTTCCATATTATTGCGTCCTTTACGATGAACTTTTTCCTATAGGTATAGACGCGCTGAGTGATGTGTTTTTCGGAATTTCTATTAAAGTTTTAATTCTGTTAAATCGAGTGCTGGCCCTTCAACGCAGGCTGCCACTGCATCCTTACGTGTATTCACCAGGCAGCTTTCGCATGCCCCGATGCCGCAGGGGAAAGGTGGCCGGAATACGCCAAATAGGAAGCTAGACGGAATATCGTTGCGTAATTCGCTAAATAGCTGCCATACACGCCGGAAACTATCCATCTCCACCTCTGGCGCTACCGTAACGAAGACCTGATCTGCCCAGCCAACGGTGGTGACACGGCTAGGCCACTGAAAATCGCCATCCCCATGAATAATCTCAACTTCTGGCGGCAGGTGGTCAGTTTCGTATTCTGAGGCGCTGCCCAACAACAGCAGCGTCACGCTGACGTGATTCTTGACAAGGGGCTGCACCGGCATCAGCAGGGGTGTTGGAGCTGTGTTGTGCGCCACCAGCAGCACATTACGTAAGGTGCGCCGAAAGCGGAAGGGCTTGCCGATCAATCCCGTCAGGTAAACCACACTGCCCGGCTCATAGTGTTCGCTAATCGGGCGCTCTACCGTCAGCGTATCCTTATCAATATCAACAGGGAACCATAATTCGCGCAGATAAGGTTGTAGCGTGTCGCCATCGGGACGGTACAGCAGCGCCTGACCTGCTTTTAGCGAAAGCAGCGCCGGATCAACCGACAGATCAAGGTGCTGGTGGGTGCTGTTTGCTCGCCGCACGCGTTGGATAAGTGCCTGAGTTTCTTTCATAACCCCATTCAATCGCTGAAAATTTATGAGTATTCGATAACAAAGTTCGAGACATATTAACTGCAATTGTAAATTTAGTGTATCCCGGTAGACAAACCCTACCGGAGACCCTACGCTATGCCCATTGTAAACGGTTTATCGTCGCATTTTGGGGAGAGTACATGTCACGAATTGTAAAACTTATCATTGGCGTTGTCGTTGCTGTCGCGCTGGCGGTGGCGGGTGGTTTGCTCTACATTTACATCACTGGCGGCAGCGGAGAAGCCAGCGCTCCCTTAACCGTCGAAGAAGTAAATGGTGATGAAGGGGCGCTGGTATTCGCCATTGTGCCCGAAGAATCGCTGGTCAGCTTTGAGCTTGACGAAGTGTTGATGGGGCAGCCCAAAACGGTTGTCGGCACTACCAATCAGATTAGCGGCCAGATCAGTGTAAATCCAGATTCTCCCGCAGAATCTGAGATCGGCACTATTGAAATTAATGTGCGCACGCTGGCGACTGACAGTGGTTTGCGTGACCGCGCCATTCGCAGCCAGATATTGCAATCGGCGCAGGATGATTTTGAATTTGCCCATTTTATCCCCGCCGAAATTACCGGTATGCCAGAGAGCGTGACGGTGGGTGAAGCCTTCACCTTTCAGGTGACGGGCGATCTGGTGATCAAGGGAATCACACAATCAGTCACCTTTGAGGCCACCGTGACCGCAGTATCTGAAACTCGGCTGGAAGGTTCAGCCAATACCACCGTGACTCGCGAGATGTACAATATGCAAATCCCTAATGCGCCCGGCGTCGCCAATGTTGAAGAAGAAGTGCTGCTGACGATTAATTTTGTGGCTGTTTCAGGCGCAGAAGCGACCCCTGAGGCTTAAACAGCCGGTAGGCGAAAATAAAAGGACGCGGCTATGAGCCGCGTCCTTTTTGCTGCGAAGTGCTGAAAAGGGGAAATTAGTCGCCAACTGCTGTTGCTGGCACCGTTTTCCCTGCTGGCACGTCTTCAGGCAAGGGCAGAATATCTGGCCATATCGTTTGCCCGTGTTCGTAAGCGTCAATAAAGTTGCCATCGGTTTCTGCTTTTGGATTCACGCGCAGATGACCAACTGCCTTTAGCACGCTGAACATCAGCACCGAAGTGACCGTGCACCACAGCACGACAGCCGCAACGCCGATAATCTGCGTGATTAGAATATCTGCGCTGCCGCCGGGTATGAGTAAGCCGCCGAAACCTGCCTTAATATTAGCCGCGAATGGCGTGAGCGTTGGTTCGGCAAACAACCCGATTGCGAGAGTTCCCACAATACCGCCGCCGCCATGCACTGCGAACGCGCCAACGGCATCATCAATCTTCAGTTTTTCAATCAGGTCGGTCACCAGCAAGACGAGCACGCCGCCCACCAAACCCAGAATGAGCGCCGCAAGCGGGCTGATGAAGGCGCAGCCGGGGGTAACAATTACTAGCCCCGCCAGCGTTCCATTCATCGTGGCGATCAAATCCCATTTCCCTGTACGGAAATATTGGAAGATCATGGACGATAACATGCCCGCGCCCGCGCCCAGTGAAGTGTTCAGTACCACTATCCCAACGGTGCTGGCGGCGCCGCCGGTAATGCCCAGCGTTGAGCCAGGATTGAAACCGTACCAGCCGAACCACAGAATGAGCGTGCCTATCAGCGCGAGTCCCAGGTTATGCGCGGTAAGCGGCTTGCCCCAAATTTTCCCTTTACGCGGCCCCAGCATTTTAGCGCCAATCAGGCAGATCACTGCGCCAACCGTGTGTACAACCGTGCCGCCCGCGAAGTCGAAGAAGCCTTGCTGGAATAGCCACCCGCCGCCCCATATCCAGTGAACAACTACCGGATAGATAAGCGCCACGATCAAGACGTTGTAAATGAGATGGCCGATAAAGTCGGTGCGCTCTGCCATTGCGCCGGTGGTGATGGTGCTGGCTGTTGCGGCGAACGCGAACTGAAAGAAGAACATGGTCAGTACGCTGATATTACCGACAAACGGGGTGTTAGCCGCCTCTAGCCCTGGCATAAATAGCGTGGTGCCAAACAAACCGCCGGATGATGCGCCAAATGCGATGCCGAAACCGCAAATCCACCAGAAAATGGCGCTAATACCCGCCTCAGTAAAGTTTTCCAGTAGGGCGTTCACCGCGCTAGTTTGCTGGATCATGCCAGTTTCAAGGATGGCAAACCCTAGCTGCATTAGAAAGACCAGAAAACCGGCGACGAAAACCCAAGCTGTATCAATGCTGATTTTCAGGTTGGCGATATCGTCCATACTTGGCGCAGTCACTTCAGCATCCTGGGCAAAAACCATCTTTGTCCCAAAGACTGCGAGGATCATGGTACAGATTGCCATGATCGCAAGCCTGCTCCAGAAGTGATGTCGCTTCCAAATCCGCATCAGGTTACCCTCCCATAAGGCTTCAACGCGAACGTATTTCACAAATCGGCTGTCCCGATCTGTAAAGTGGCAAAACTATATCGGCGCCGGGAAGGCGAGTTCACCTTAAGAGGTGATAAATTTTCTTCGATACTTTTGTGGATTTGTTACATTTGCTGATAGGGATAGGTATCATGCACAGAAAGCGGGGGTTTTATCGTCACATTCTACGCGCTGCCGTAGTATTCGGTTGTGCAAAATGTCCTGTGACCAGGCTATTCAAACAAACGCAGTAGTTTTATAGCGACCTGTAAGTTCATTCTGACCGCAGGATCGCTCAAGTCCATGCCGCTGATCTCTGAAATACGCGCCAGGCGGTAATTTAACGTGCTGCGATGAATCATCAGCCGCTCTGCCGTTTGTACGCCGTTCCCCCCTTCATCAACATAAGTTTCCAGCGTGTGAAATAAATCTGCGCCCTGTTCTTCCAGCAGCAGGCGGATCACGGGCACATGCGGGTTGGTTTCAAGCGCTGAAACTCCAGCTTTGTACAAAGCGTGCAAATAACCGGGTTCGGAAAAAGTGATAGTCGCCGCTTCCTGCTTCAGTTTGCGGGCGATGAATAGAGTGTCTTGACACTGCTGGTAGGTAGCCTGCGCGCTAATCGTGCCTCGCGCCGCGCCGCTGATGGCGATTCGTAAGCTCCCTAAAACCGGATCATCGGCCGCGCTTGCGTGAATCTCGGATGCAAGCTGCTGCGCGTTATTCGCAGGGCATAGGATGATAATTTGACCCGCAAACTGCCCTGCCACCATCGGCCACTCGTTAGCGCTTGCCAACCGGTTTAAGCGACGATTCAGCCGCGAAAGAAGCTCCACCCCGCGATCATCGCTTGCATCTTTAACCTCAACCGCCAGCAGCACAAAGGGTTGAGTCAAATTTACGTTGTAGCGCATCGCCTGATCGATCAATGCTGCCTCAAGGCTGGCATTACCGGCGCTGCTCCCCTGAATCAACTGTGAGATTAAACCGCCCTTGAGCGAGGCTTCAGCATTTTGCGCTGCTTCCTGGTAGAGCAGCATCAGCGCGGCGATGGTTGCGCCGCTTTCAATCGCCATATGGTCTAAATCTTCAAGCGGGCGATCATCGGCAATGATCCACATATAGCCGTAGATCTCGCCATGCACCACAATCGGGGCGAGGATACGTTCCATCTCCAGCCCGACTTCAGGAATCTGGGGCAAATGCACAGGGCGCATCGTTGTGCGAATCCCTTCAAGCGTGCCGCGTTCCTCCAGCGCTGCCACGAGCTTCGGATTGGTGCGGCCTTCGCTAAGCGTGTAGCGCCGCGCCTCATCTACATCGGCCACGTTATGGCTGGCAAGAATCTCAAAACGTTCATTTTCGATGCTGATAGACTGCCCGATTAGCCCGGCCATGGTGCCAGCAAGGTCTTGTAAATCGCCATTGTCCAGCACTAGTTGGGTTAGTTTACGGTTGATGTCTAACGCCCGCTGGCTAAGGGAGATATTGGCCTGTGTAATCTGATCATTTACCGCATGGGCTACATCTACAAAGCGCGTGGTGAAAGGGATTTCGATCAGCGGAAATTTGTGGGTCTCGGCGGTGCTGCGCATCTCTTCCGAGGTTTGTTTTGAATACCGGCCGACCGCCACCGCCAGCGCCGCAACCCCTTTTTGAGCCATTGCCTCAATATAGGCCACTTCATCTTTTGTGGTTTTAGGGAGATTAAACGGAGTTGTCAAAACCAGCTCACCGCCGTTCAGCCATTCCGGCGCATCTGGCACACCAGCAACATGAACCCACGCAACCCGCCGGAATAAACCGGCACTTCCGGCCACGACGCGCGCGTTTGAGAAAATGTCCATCTGTAGGCAGTCAGCAACAGTGAGCATAGCCTGAGTAATAAGTATTCAACGAATAGATGCTAAAGGTTACAGTTTTCTAGCGAAAAGCGAAAGAGGTTGTTAGGCATTAAAATTGAATGACGGTTAACTGTTTTGCAGCGTTTTGATTTTACGGATCAATTCCGAGGTGCTGTGCGCTGGTAAATAATCAATCAGCACAATTTTTCCGCCGTAGGCTTCTACTGCGGGGCGTTCGGGCAGCGGCTTGCTGTTCATCGCCTGATCTGGCGCATAATCGCCGCCTTTTACATAGATTTCAGGTTGAAGCGTCTCAACCAGCCTGATCGCCGTATCTTCTTCAAAGATAACGACAATGTTCACGGGTTCAAGCGCGGCCAGCAATCGCGCCCGTTCTATTCCCGGAACGATAGGGCGGCCTTCACCCTTCAATCGCCGCGTGCTGGCATCGCTGTTCACCCCAACAATGAGCGCATCTCCCAGCTCACGCGCTTTTTCCAGATAATCCAGATGCCCAACGTGCAGCAGATCAAAATGACCGTTGGTTAAAACCAGCGTTTGACCTGCTTCGCGCAGCTCGTGGCGGTAAAGTTCAAGTTCGGGAAGCGTCAATACAGGCATGATCGAGATATGAAATGTGGGTGGTTGCGCCACCCACCATGCAGCTTTACGAGGATGAGGCCGGTGGGACTCGAACCCACACGCCCGTGAAGGCAAAAGTTTTTAAGACTTTCGTGTCTGCCATTCCACCACGGCCCCATGCCCCGTAGTTTAGCAGACATACGCCCGACTGGTCAACGCCATTTGAGCGGCGCTAGCCTGATCTCCCCATCAGCGAAAACGCCGTTATAATGGCAGCACTCATGATCAGCGCAATACATAACAAACAGCCGTTGTTCACGGCAGTAATTCAGCAGAAAGTGATTGAAGCATGGCGAACTTGCCAATTATCCAACCTGATAACCCGATTCTGCGCAAGCGCGCGCATAAAGTCACAAGTTTTGACGCGAAGTTTCAGAAGCTCATTGATGATATGGTAGAAACGCTGGAAAAGGCTCCCGGCGTAGGCCTGGCTGCCCCGCAGGTGGCGGTATCGCTGCGCGTTTTCATCGCCCGTTTGCCAGATGATGAACAGAGCAAGCAAGAATATGGCGAAAATGCGGGTGTCCTTTTCGTCTTTGCCAATCCTGAATTTGTGAAAACCAGCAAATCAATGGTCGAAGGCGTAGAAGGCTGCCTCAGCATCCCTGGTTGGGTGGGGACTGTGGATCGCCATGAAGAGGTGGTCATTCGCGGGCAAGACCGTCATGGCAAGCCGATCAAGATGAAAGCAAAGGGTTGGCTGGCGCGTGTGTTCCAGCACGAAGCCGATCATCTGGATGGCAGGCTGTATATAGATATTGCTAAGGATGTCTGGCAGCCCGATGATGAGGAAGATCAGCCTGCTGACGAGATGAACGCCGAAAAACGGCCTGAATAATCTGTATGCAGGGAGCACGTTAATCTGCTGGTACTGACGCTCAGGAGATGAAGAATGGCATTTGATTTTGACTCGTACCGCGTAAAACCTGGCGCAAATATCAAACTGAAAGATATTCCGGCAGACCCTAAAACGGACTTGAGTAAGGAAGATGCAGTAGCGCGCCTGGCGGAATTGAAAAATGAGCTGGAGGCGCTTCAGGAAGAGCTTTACGCAGCGGGCAAAAACAGCGCTCTTGTCATCATTCAGGGCATGGATACCAGTGGCAAAGATGGTGCCATTCGCCATGTGTTTGGAGACGTGAACCCGCAGGGCTGCCGGGTCGAATCTTTCAAGGTGCCAACATCGGAAGAACTTGCCCATGACTTCCTGTGGCGCGTTCATAAAGCGACTCCACCGCGCGGCATGATCACCGTCTTCAACCGTTCTCATTACGAAGATGTGTTGATCGTTCGTGTACACGATCTGGTGCCGCGCAAAACGTGGCAGGCGCGTTACGAAATGATCAATGCTTTTGAGAATTTCCTGATCAATCACGACACCATCATCTTGAAATTTTTCCTGCATATCTCTAAAGCTGAACAGGAAGAACGCCTATTGGCGCGTGAGGCAGATGTTACTAAAGCATGGAAACTTTCGGTGGCGGATTGGCGCGAACGTAAACGGTGGAATGAGTATCAGCAGGCGTATGAAGACGCGCTCGAAAAATGCAGCACTGAAACTGCGCCCTGGTACATTGTTCCGGCAAACAAGAAGTGGTTTCGTAATCTCATGATTGCCGAAACGGTTGTCTCAACGCTGAAGACCTATCGCAGCGATTGGCATAAAACCCTTAAAGACATGAGCGAATCTCGCCTGGCTGAGCTTCATGCCTACCGCGCCGAAAACCTGGGCGGAGAATCGCCGAAGAAGGCGAAATCTTAGATTTACAGGTGGCCTGGATATAAAAATCGCGCCCAACCTTGAGCGCGATTTCATATTCTGCAATTTCAAATGGTTACGCCGCCTTAAGAGAGGCAGCCGCCTGTCACGACGACAGGAACCGAGGGCTATTTGATTGATTTGCTTCACACACTTCCAAATTGGCCCCCTCTCTCCATCTATTCAACCTTACCTACACTGTACACCACTTTTGGGCTTTGCGACGAACTCAATTTATGAAATTCGTGCAGTTTAGACAAATTTTCAGATGCTGACTCCTGCTGCATCTCTCCCTAAGCATCGCAAGCAGCATGATCCATTTTCATAAACAGCGGCTGGTTAGCACTCTGCCCGTAAGTCTGCTAAAATCCTCTTGACGCCTTCTATCAATTTGCTGTACACTGAGGCAAGATTAGCACTCGCTTGGATAGAGTGCTAAATTTCTGTTAAGACCTACAGTAGATGGAGGGTTTTAAATGAATATCCGCCCTTTGGGTGACCGCGTGATTGTTGAACCACTGGAACAGGAAGAAAAGACCGCCAGCGGTATCTACATCCCCGAAACCGCAAAAGAAAAACCGCAGGAAGGTCTCGTGTTGGCTGTAGGTGAAGGCCGCCGTGACGAAGATGGTGATCGTATTCCGATGGACGTGAAGGCTGGCGATAAAGTGTTGTTCGCCAAATATGCCGGCACCGAAATTAAGATCGAGGGTAAGAAGCTTCTGATTATGAAGGAAGCAGACATCCTCGGTATTCTGTAGTAAACCCCACCCATAAATCAACCATATTGACTAAGGAGACACGGAAACATGCCAAAGCAATTGCTGTTTCGCGATGAAGCACGCCGTGATTTGCAGCGTGGTGTAGATAAGGTTGCTGAAGCAGTAGCAACCACCCTCGGCCCCAAGGGGCGTAATGTCGCGCTGGACAAGAAGTTTGGCGCGCCGACGGTGACCCATGACGGTGTGACTGTCGCTAAGGAAATTGAACTCGAAAACCCGTATGAAAACATGGGCGCGCAGCTTCTGAAGGAAGCCGCCACCAAGACCAACGATATTGCCGGTGACGGCACCACCACCGCTACGGTGTTGGCGCAGGCCATCGTCAATGAAGGCCTGAAGAACGTGGCTGCCGGCGCTAACCCGATGCTGCTCAAGCGCGGCATCATGGAAGCTGTTGAGAAGATTGCCGAAAATATCAAGAGCCAGGCAACCCCCATCAGCACCAAGGACGAAATTGCACAGGTCGCCAGCGTGTCCGCTCAGGACGGCGAAATCGGTGGCCTGATTGCTGAAGTGATGGATAAAGTGGGCAAGGACGGCGTGGTTACGGTTGAAGAGAGCAAGGGTCTCGAATTTGAAACCGAATACGTCGAAGGTATGCAGTTTGACCGTGGCTATATCAGCCCCTACTTCATCACCAGCCCCGAATCAATGGAAGCCAGCATCACTGAACCCTATATCCTGATCTACGAAAAGAAGATCAGCGCGGCACAGGACATTGTTCCTCTGCTGGAGAAGATGGTTCAGATCGGCAAGCGCGACATTGTTTTGATCGCTGAAGATGTTGACGGCGAAGCGCTGGCAACGCTGGTGCTGAACAAGCTGCGTGGTATGCTGAACGTTCTCGCCATCAAGGCGCCTGGTTTTGGCGATCGCCGCAAGGCGATGCTGCGTGACATCGCCATCCTCACCGGTGGCACCGTCATTAGCGAAGAAACTGGCCGCAAGCTGGAAACCGTCACCCTGCAAGACCTCGGTCGCGCAGCTAAGGTGTCTTCGACCAAGGACGACACTGTGATTGTTGACGGTAACGGCGAAGAAAGCGCTATCAAGGGTCGCATCGAAGAAATTCGCCGCGAAATTGACCTCAGCACCAGCGACTATGATCGCGAAAAGCTGCAGGAACGCCTTGCCAAGCTGAGCGGTGGTGTGGCTGTCATCCGCGTGGGTGCTGCTACCGAAACCGAACTCAAGGAAAAGAAGCACCGCGTGGAAGACGCCCTCAGCGCTACTCGTGCTGCCGTTGAAGAAGGTATCGTTCCCGGTGGCGGCGTGGCGCTGGTCAACGCTGTTAGCGCGCTCGATGGCCTGAAGCTGACCAACGAAGATGAAAATACAGGCGTTCAAATTGTTCGTCGCGCGCTTGAAGCCCCGATGAAGAAGATCGCCTCTAACGCTGGTCTGGATGGCGCAGTCGTTATTCAGGAAGTGCGCCGCGCTCAGAAAGACAAGAAGAACCACAACATTGGTTACAATGTCATCAGCGGCGAATATGGCGATATGATCGAGATGGGCATTCCGGATCCTGCCAAGGTCACTCGTGGCGCAGTTGAAAACGCTGCCTCGATTGCCGCGATGATCCTGACCACCGAAGTGCTGATCACCGACCTGCCTGAGAAGAATCCCGCCCCGGCAGCACCCGCGATGCCGGAATACTAAACCGGACGCGTAACAACGTAGTAACCTTGAAGGGTGTAGCGTTTGCTGCACCCTTTTTGTTTACCCGGTCAGGATGAATGGCTGCGCGTGAGCAGGACGAAAAACGCCGCAAACAATTGAATCGGTTTTCGTTAACTCGCTGCCCGCACCGGCTGTGTATACCCCAGCAGGCGCAGCGCGTTCCCCACAACCACCAGTGTGCTGCCTTCATGCAGCACCACCACAAAGCCTAATGCCACCAGCCCTAGCACCGAACTCAGAATCAGCAGCACAATCACGCCCATCGAAATGATCAGGTTTTGCTGGATGATCTGGCGGCTGGCACGGCTCAGGCCAACCGCGAACGGCAGCTTTTGCAAGTCATCAGCCATCAGCGCTACATCGGCAGTTTCAAGCGCCACCGCCGTTCCCGCGCCGCCCATAGCGATGCCCACTGTTGCGCTGGCGAGCGCTGGTGCATCGTTCACCCCGTCTCCTACCATTGCAATCGCTTCATACTGCTGTTTCAACTGCTTGATGGTCGTCAGCTTATCCTCAGGCAAAAGCTCCGCCTGCACGTCCGTCAGCCCAACCTGCGCCGCAATATCTTTAGCAACTTTCTGGTTATCGCCCGTCAGCATCACCAGATGCCTGATTCCCAACTCGCGCAGCGAACGCATAACTTCCGCCACAAAGGGGCGGGGCGCATCTGCCAGCCCTAAAATGCCCTGCACCGTGCCGCCTTTTGCCACGATCATTGCGCTGCGCCCGCTGCTTTCCAGCGCGCTCACTTTTGTTAGCACGTCGTCCGAAAGCATAATTCCCGATGCTTGATCGAACAGTTTAGGCGATCCGATCAAAACGGTTTGCCCATTCAATACGCTGCGTACCCCGCGTCCGGCGATATTCTCCAATCCACTGGCGTTAGGCAGTGAAAGCTGCTTTTCCTGTGCCGCCCGTACCACTGCTTGCGCCAATGGATGATTCGACTGCTGCTCAACCGCCGCCGCTGTTTGCAGAAGCATTTCGGGCGTTGTTCCGTTCATGGGCACAATATCGGTCACGTTAAATTGCCCGCTGGTGATTGTGCCTGTCTTATCGAAAGCAATCGCGTTCAACTGACCGAGATTTTCAAGATGCACGCCGCCTTTAATCAGCACTCCGTTTCGCGCCGCCTGTGCGATTCCCGCCAGTACCGCTGCTGGCGTGCCAATCGCCAGCGCGCAGGGCGAAGCCGCCACCAGCAGCAGCATGCCACGATAGAAACTTTCCGATAAGGGCAGCAGGTTAAGCAGCGGCGGCAGGATGATCAACAGCGCTGTGACGATGAACACCAACGGCACAAAACGGCTGGTGAAGCGATCTGCAAACTGCTGTGTCGGGCTTTGCTGGCTTTGCGCCTCAGCTACCAGATTCATGACGCGGCTAAGGGTGTTATCAGCCGTCAGATGTGTCACCTGAATTTCAATGGCATTATCCTTATTGACCGTCCCGGCGAATACCTCATCGCCAACCGATTTGGTGACCGGCACGCTTTCGCCTGTAATTGGGCTTTGATCAACGGCGCTGCTGCCATCCGCCACCTCACCATCCACCGGAATACGGTCGCCTGGACGGGCAATTACAATATCCCCAATGGAAAGCTGCTCTACTGGCACTTCGCTGATCTGGTTTCCATGTTTCAGCAGCGCCGTTTTGGGCATCAACGCGCCCAGCGCGCTAATTGCGTTGCGGGCGCGATCAAGCGCATAGTGTTCCCCCGCATGACCAATCGAAAACAGCAGCAGCAGGAACGCGCCTTCACTTAGTTCCCCTAAAATTGCTGCGCCGCCTGCCGCCGCCAGCATCAGAATATCGGTATCCAGCTTGCCTTTGAACAGCGCCGGAATTGCGTGGGTTGCAACGTCATATCCGCCTGCAATATAGGCGAAAATATAAAGCACATTCGCGGCAGTTTCGCTAAGGCCAAAGATTCGCTCGCCCAGCCATCCGGCCAGGAAGAAAACTGCCGCCAGCACCACCAGCACCAGCGTCCAGCGTTCTTGCATCCAATGTGGCAAAAAGCCTGGCGCGCTTCCGTGATCATGACCATGACCATGACCATGTTCATGCTTATGTGCGTCAGCGGATTGCGCCCCTGCGCGTAAGCCAATCCCCATCCCTTGAATTACGCGCTCAATAGATGTACGGGAAAGCTCATGGCTGTCATAGGCTATATAAATGATGCCGATCGCGTAATTCACGCTGGCGTGCAGTACCCCCTTGAGGCTGTTCAACTGTTGTTCCAGCCCGATTGCCGCGTCGGCGGTGTTTGGTCGTATGAAGGCGATTTGATCATGCTGGTATTGTTCGCTAATTTGCGCGCCTGCTTCGTTCGCCAATCGTTCAACCGCTGCCAGCGTGATCAAATTCGGATCGTAGTGCAGGCACAGTTTCACGCTGCCGTTTTCGCGCACAATGTGCGCCTTATCCAGCCCGCGCTGCTGTGCTAGCCGTCCAGCAAGCATCTCTGTACATTCATCATCGGCGTCAATCTGCGGCAGCAAAATAGCAAGGTCAATCTGGGTGGTCGTGCTCATGATTGTTCTTTCTAAAACGGTATCGCCCGTTAAGCGCTGTTAGGCCTGTTCATGAGTATCTGCTCATGTATGATGTGAAAATGCAAACGGATTTAGTTCAACTAAATCAGCGATGCCGCGCATGCAGCAGCCCTTGCTCAAAAAGCATCTGCACATGTTCGTCCTCTATCGCATAGTAAACGTGACGCCCTTCTTTGCGGTAGCGCACAATTCCCAGTTGACGTAAATAGCGAAGCTGATGTGAAACTGCTGACTGCGTCATGCCCATCGCGGCTTCCAGCGTGTGTACGCATACCTCATTTTCCGCCAGCAGCGAAATCAGGCGAAGGCGGGTAGGGTCGCTCAACGCCTTAAAAATCTCTGAAAGCGAAATCGCCGTCTTCATATCCAACAGTTTTGCCTGCAGCAGCGAAATATCAGCAGTTTCGTCAGCATCTGGCGCGCATATCGGGGCGGGTAGGCTGTTTATTTGTTCCATCTCATCACATTGAATATATGAATACATGCTCATATATTACGACTGTTGAGCGGCGCTGTCAATGGGATAAGGTGAATCTCATGTACGAATAAGGCATTTGTTGACAATTTTTTAGACTGGTCTAAAATTATTACTAGCCCGTATAAATCTGATTGGATACTACGATGACGCAACTAGAAAAGCCGCGCTGGTCAAGACGTAGATTTATCGGCGCTGGCTTAGGTACAACGGCTGGTTTGGTTGGGGCGCAATTACTCACTCATGCTGCGCGGGCACAGGATGTTCCGCCAACCACGCCGCATGAGATGGCGGGCATGGATCATGATGCCGCTGCGCCAATGAACCATGCCGGAATGCAGGAAATGCTGATGGGGACGGTGGATCATCAGCGCAATGGTTTTGACCCGATGCAAATGCTGGTGGATTGGGACTACGGATCAATCACTGGCGAGACGGAAACTGGCCAGCCGATACGCGAGTATCAAATTCAAGCTGGCGATGCTGAAATCGAGATCGCCCCCGGCATTTTCTTCCCGGCCTGGATGTATAACGGGCGTGTGCCGGGGCCAAGCATACGCTGCCTTGAAGGCGATCGCTTGCGGATCAACCTGGCTAATTTTGGCAGTCATCCGCATACCCTCCATTTTCACGGGTTTCACCCGGCTGAAATGGATGGGGTTGCGGGGGAATATCGCGGGGAAATCAACCCTAGTGAAAGTTTCACCTATGAGTTTGATGCCGATCCCTTCGGCTGTCACCTGTATCACTGCCATGCCACTCCGTTGAAGCGCCACATTCATAAAGGCATGTATGGCGCGTTCATCATTGATCCATTAGCTGGAAGGCCGCCAGCTCGCGAGTTCATGATGATCATGAACGCCTTCGACACCAATTTCGACGGCGAAAACGAGATTTATGCGGTGAATACCGTTGGGCACGAATTTATGCGCCGCCCGATCCCTGTAAAAGTTGGCGAGCTTGTCCGAATTTACCTGATCAATATCGTTGAGTTTGACCCGATCAATTCGTTCCATCTGCATGCTCATTTTTTTGACTACTACGATACTGGCACCTCACTTCAGCCCACGCTGCGCACAGTGGATACCATCATGCAGGCACAGGGACAGCGCGGGATTCTGGAATTTCGCCCGCGCTATCCGGGGCGCTACATGTTCCATGCCCATGTTAGCGAATTTGCCGAGTTAGGCTGGATGGGATTCTTTAATGCCGTGAATGACGCCGATTATTCAGCGGCATTAGCCGATGTCGGCCTGGATGCGGAATGGGATTTCAAATCGCTGAACGGCAGCGCGCTGGCGAGAGGGGTATGAATATGGCAGCCGAATCGCAGTTTTCCAATCCTTCCGCCCCTGATCAGCCCAGGCAGCTTCACGGGGCTGCCTGGCTGCTGGCTTTAGTGCCTTTGCTGCTGCTGGGCGTCATCCTGACCTATCTGGCTCTGACCGGGGGCGGGCTTACCGAATTGAGTGGGCCGCCAGTAGAGCAGGTGGTTGTTCAGCGCGTCACGCTGCCAGAGCCGGGCATTATTCAGCTTGAAATTGTGAATGATGGCCCGCAAGCGGTGACCATCCCGCAGGTTCAGGTGGATGACGCCTATTTCATGTTTGATGCCGATCCTTCAACTACGATTCCACGGTTGGGTAGGGCGATATACACGATTTATTATCCCTGGGTACAGGATGAAGCCCATGCCATTAAACTGCTCACTTCGTTAGGCGCAACTTTCGATGCTGAAGTGGGTGTTGCCGTTGAAACTCCGCAAATTTCTGGCAATCTGTTTCTCCAATTCGGGTTGATCGGGCTGTACGTCGGCATCGTGCCCATTTTCCTGGGCATGCTCTGGTACCCCTTCATGCGCCGCCTAAGCGTAAAAGCGATGAACTTTGTGCTGGCGCTTACCATCGGCTTGCTCGTATATCTGGCGGTCGCTACATGGCTAGATGCCAACGAATTTGCTGCGGAGCTTCCCGTGTTCTGGCAGGGGATTCCCCTGGTGATCTTCACCGCCTTGCTCACATTGGGCATTCTGCTGGCAATTGGCAGCTTGAGAGGCGGCAAAGAAACCGCGCCGCTTGGCGTTTCTTATCGCATCGCTTTCGGTATCGGTCTGCACAATCTGGGCGAAGGGCTTGCCATTGGGGCAGCTTTTGCGTCTGGTGAGGCGGCGTTAGGCACCTTCCTGATCCTCGGCTTTACCTTGCATAACATTACCGAAGGGGTTGGCATCGCCGCGCCCATTGTTCGCAAAAATCCCGGCCTCAAGCACTTCGCTTTCCTGATTCTGCTTGCTGGCGGCCCGGCAATCTTAGGGACATGGTTGGGTGGCTTTGCCTTCGATCCTGTTCTGGCAACCATCTTCCTCGCTGTTGGTATCGGCGCAATCCTTCAGGTGATTTGGGAAGTAGGCAAATTGGTCAGTAAGGATACGCAGCGGCTTGGCGAGCCGATCATCAATTGGGTGAATCTAGGCGGTCTGATCACAGGTATCGCCCTGATGTACTTCACCGCTTTCATGGTCAAATTTTAGGCTAGCTGCACCCTGGGCATGCTATCCAGAGGCGCGCCTGAAAATATGCTTTCTGCCTCAAGCGATCTACCCGCGCCATTGAGGGAGCTATAAGGGCGATTTGCGAATCGCCCTTTGCCTGTAGACATCCCCGCCCATTCATCCCGCCATCTGGTATAATTTTTTAGAATACATCCCACCGGAGTTGAGTCGTATTATGTCCGACGCATCTTATAAAGACAGCCAACTGTATCGCATCCGCCATTCTGCCGCGCATATCATGGCCGAAGCGATGCTCGAACGTTTCCCTGAAGCTAAAATCGCGATTGGTCCGCCCATCGAAGATGGCTTCTATTACGATTTTGAACTGCCGCGCCCTGCCACTGACGAAGATATGCAGTGGGTCGAAAATCGGATGAAAGAGATCATTCGCGGCAATCACGCCTTCTCTGTGCGCGAAGTGAGCGCCGATGAAGCGCGCGCTGTTTTCAAAGATCAGCCCTATAAAATCGAGTTGATCAATGATCTGGCCGATGGCCGCGTAGACGAAAACGGCGAACAGATCGCTGTTCCTGCTGAGAAAATCACCCTCTATACGCAGGATACTTTCACCGATTTATGTCGTGGCCCGCACGTTGCCAGCACCAAAGAAATCAATCCGGACGCGATCAACGTGACCTACAAAATGCCGGCTGGCGCCTACTGGCGTGGTGATGAAAATCGCCAGCAGCTAACCCGCATCTACGGCACGGCTTTCGAGACGCCGGCAGAATTACAGGATTACTTGCACCGCCTTGAAGAAGCCAAACGCCGCGATCATCGTGTGGTGGGCGAAAAACTCGGCCTGTTCACTTTCAGCCCGCTGGTCGGCAAAGGCCTGCCGCTCTGGAAGCCCAAAGGCGCTATCTTGCGCGATACGCTTGAACGCTGGCTGCGTGATGTGCAAATTCAAAATGGCTATGAGCCGGTGGTCACGCCGCACATCGGCAATCTGAATCTGTATCGCACGTCTGGTCACTATCCGTATTACAGCGATAGCCAATACGATCCGATTGTGGTGGATGACGAAGAGTTCCTGCTCAAGCCGATGAACTGCCCACACCACATCCAGATCTATAAGAGCGAAATGCGCTCTTACCGCGATCTGCCGGTGCGCTATGCCGAATTTGGCACCGTCTACCGCTACGAGCAAAGCGGCGAACTACACGGCTTAACCCGTGTTCGCGGCTTCACGGTGGACGATGCTCATCTGTTCGTCACGCCAGATCAACTGCTGGAAGAATTCATCACTGCCGTTCGCCTGATCCAGTACGTGTTCAACACGCTCGGCCTCACGGACTTCCGCGCTCGCGTGGGCATCCGCGATCCCCAAAGCGATAAATACGTCGGTGATGATGCGCTGTGGGACAATGCAGCCAACGCTATCATTCAAGCCTGCCAGTATCTTGAGTTGGATCATACGGTTGAAGAGGGCGAGGCAGCTTTCTACGGGCCAAAGCTGGATTTCATCTTCCGCGATGTGCTTAAACGCAATTGGCAGTTGGGCACGGTGCAGGTGGACTACAATTTGCCTGCGCGTTTTGAGCTGGAATATGTGGCTGAGGACAATACCCGCCAGCAGCCCGTGATGATTCATCGCGCGCCGTTTGGCAGCCTTGAACGCTTCATCGGCATCCTGATCGAGCACTTCGACGGCAAATTCCCGGTCTGGTTGATGCCTGTGCAGGTCGTCATGATCCCGATCACTGATAAACACGTGGAATACGCTAATCAGGTGGCCGCGCGTTTGCGTTCTCAGGGGCTGCGCGTCGAAGTAGATGCGGGCAAGTCGCGTATGGGCGCGAAGATTGCCCAGCATCGTGAACTGCATGTGCCTTATCTGCTGATTGTGGGCGACAAAGACATTGCCGCTAACGCTGTCAGCGTGCGTCTGCGTAGCGACGAAGATCTTGGCGCTATGCCTGTCAGCGCGTTCGAGACGATGGTCAATCGCGTTGTCGCTGAAAAATCATTGGGTTTGACGTAATACCAGAACTTTAGAGCGTGATACGCTAAAACACCTCTGATTAACGATCAGAGGTGTTTTACTTTTTTTGCTAACGAGCTGGCATTTGCGCCGTATTGGCATAGAGCTGCTACTCAAGCGACGCAACCAGCGCGATTGAAAATTCTTCAAGTGATCCTAGCACCCGGTCTGCCAGTGCCAGCGCGGTTGGGGGCAGGGTGAAGCCGGGGCTGGGCACGGCAATCGCATACATTCCCGCCGCCTTCAGCGATTTCAGGCCATTGACGGAGTCTTCGATTCCGACGCAGTTTTCTGGCGATATGCCCAACCGTTTAGCCGCCTCAAGATAAATATCCGGTGCGGGCTTGCCGCGTTTCATGTCGTCGCCATAAACGATAGTGCGAAACACGCTGTTTAACCCGGTCAGCTTCATCACGGTATCAATCACCAGCGTGGGTGATCCTGAAGCGAGCGCTGCGGGATACGCTGCTGCCGCTTTGTGTACCGCCTCTATTGCCCCTGGAAGTAAAGGCAGTCGCGTTTCGATCCTTGCAATCACGCCGCCCCGCACTTCCTCAATGACATCATCCAGCGACATCTCCAGCATTAACCGGTCTTTCATCACCTGCGCCCATTCAACCGTGCTGCGCCCCATCGCCGCATGTTGATCGTCCATAGACCATGCTTTGCCGCGCTTCCCGGCAAATTCAATTCGCGATTGATACCAGTATGCTTCACTGTCTACCAGCACCCCATCCATATCAAAGATAACGGCATCAACCGGCATCGTTTATGCGTCCTTTCAAGCTGCTCCGCGTATAATCAGAATCAGTTAGGCCTATTGTAGCCAGGGATCATAATATGATTCACCATCGTATCAGCATCGCATTTTTTACGAGCTTTTTCATTCTGATTTTTGGCGTTTCAGCGGCATATGCACAATGCGCCGATTTTGTGCAGCAGGCGTTAGGTTTAATGGCGCAAAATTGTGCGGCCGTCCCTCAAAATGGCGCTTGTTATGGCTATAACGGGGTGAACGCGACCTTTTCTGTGCCTGTCGCTGCGGGTTTTTTCACCCGTCCCGCTGAACTGGCTCAGATTGATCAACTCAGCACCCTTGCAACCCGCCCATATGATCAAGCATCGGGCGTGTGGGGCATCGCCGTAATCAAAGCGCAGGCTAATCTTCCCGCAGCACTTCCCGGCCAGACCGTGACGATGGTGCTGTTGGGCGATGTGAATCTCCAAAATGCCGCAGATGGTATGCAGTCTTTCATCGTTCAAACCGGCATTGGCCAGCCCTCGTGCAGTCAGGTTCCCCCATCTTCGCTTACAGTTCAGGGGCCGCGAAATGTGCATGTGAACCTGAATGTGAATGGCGCGAACTTCTCAATCGGCTCAACTGTCAATTTCCGCGCTAGTGAAAATGGCGGATTGCGCGTTTCCACATTAGATGGGCGTGTCATCACCGGAAACGGCACCGTTATTCCGGCTGGCTTCAGCCGTGTGGCAGAGGTAGACGATCAGGGCATGATCATTGAGGAATCGTGGTCGGAAGAAGAGATCATCAGCGAGGAAGAACGCGTAATACTGGAAACATTTGAAGAATTGCCAGAAGCAATCCTGGGCTATGAAATTGATGTGCCCGATGCTGAAGAGCTTGAAATGCTAGGCATGCTCGATTTCGACTTGCTGGCTGATATTGACCCCTATTTGCTGGACGCGCTGCTTGATGATTTCATTGCCAGCGGGGTAGACCCATCGGAATTAGAAGGCATCACGTTAGATGATCTTGATGCCTATTTGCAGGAGAACCTTGAATTCTTTGATGTTGATGAAGCGTTTATCGCCGCAATGGCCGATTCTTTCGGCTACTCTGATGACGATCTGGCCTACTTTGCTGATGAGTTTGGGCTTGACCTTGATCTCATCAATGCAGATATAAACGATGATTATGAGGCAATGTTTGCCGATGATGCATCGTTTGATGAGGGCGAAGCTGTTGATGATGCTTCTATAGACGAAAACTTTATAGAAGATGACAGCGGCGAATTTGCCGACTCTGAAGGGTCGGATCAGGTTTCAGACGGCGAACTAGAAGGTGAGCCTGAGCCGGAAGTGGTTGATGAGACAGGCGATGGCGGCGAATAGCAGATGCCTGATCTGGAGCTTATCCATCGCCCGGCAGCGCAGGGGCGGGAAAACCGCCCGCCGCTGTTATTCGTTCACGGCGCATGGCATGGCGCGTGGTGTTGGGATGAGCATTTTCTCCCATATTTTGCTGGCAAAGGCTGGGATTGTTATGCCCTCAGTTTGCGAGGGCATGGCAAAAGCGAGGGTGGCGACAAATTACGCTGGACATCTATCGCCGCTTATGTAGATGATGTTCATCAGGTTGTCGCCACGCTGCCGGAACCACCAGTGATTATCGCCCATTCAATGGGCGGTTTTATTACTCAAAAATATCTCGAAAATCATGCGCTTCCCGGCGTGGTGCTGCTAGCCTCAATCCCGCCATCAGGCTCAGGTAAATTCGTTTTCAAAACTCTTTGGCGAATGCCAATACCGTTTTTCAAAGCAGTATTCAAGCTGAGTTTGATTGAGGTTGTGAAAACGCCGGAACTGGCGCGTCAGGCGTTTTTCTCTCCCGATACGCCGCAAGCAGATATAGATATTTACAGCGCGTTGGTACAGAACGAGTCATTTCGCATTCTGCCAGACACATTTCTCTTGGCGCTGCCGCGTCGTAAAAAGATCAGAGATAAGAACATCCCCATGCTGGTTATCGGCGCGGCTGATGATCGTGTGTTCACAATAAATGAAGTGATCGCGACCGCGCGTGCTTACGATGCGCAGATAGACATACTGCCGAATTTAGCTCACGATATAATGCTTGAACCGCGATGGGAAATGGTGGCACAGCGAATTGAAGATTGGCTGGAAGAACGCTTTAACGACGGCTAAGTCATTGCAGCGTGGAATCAGATGTGGGGTCGCTTGAAGCAGCTTTGCTGTTAAGATCGAGGCGATCCGCCATCTCAACCCACTCTCTCGCTTCTTCGAGCGCTGTTTCCGGTTGCGGTTTGCGCTTGCTGTGGCGCTCGGTGATCACCCCTGCGGCCACCCCGCACAAGGTTGCCAGGATCAGCCATAGCTGGTTTGGAAGCGGTTGCGCTGCCACAGCCACCACCGCCGCGACCAGTACCGCCGCTAATGAAGGCCGATTTTTGATTGAGGGGATCATCATGCCGATGAAAGTGGCGCTCATCGCGAAATCCAGCCCCCAGCGCGCGGGATCGGGCACTGCTGAGCCGAAAAAGATGCCGATTAACGTGCATAACTGCCAATTGAGATACATCGAAATTGCTGAGCCAAAGTAGTAGTAATGTTTATACGGCGACTGAGACGGATCTTCGTAATGCTTGATTACGATCAGGAAGGTTTCGTCCGTCAGCCAGAAGGCCAGCGGCAGCACCCATCGTTGGGGCAGATGCTTTACATAGGGCGCAAGCGAGGTTGAATACAGCGCATGACGCACATTGACCACAAACGTCGTTAGCCAGATCACTGGCAGCGATGCGCCGCCAGCGACCAACCCCACGCCCACAAATTGCGATGATCCAGCAAATACCAGCAGCGATAAAGCTTGCGCCGCGACGGGCGAAAGCCCATTGGTGATCGCCAGCGCGCCGAAGATGATGCCGAAAGGCATAGCGCCAACAATCATGGGGATTGTCGCTTTAGCGCCGCCAAGAAATTCGGCGCGGCGCGTGGATAGTTGGTTGGAAGCAGCTAAGGTCATTATTTCTGTGTATTTGGCAACAACTGAGATTGAATGTGTTGGGGCAGAACGACTGTGATACTTTCTTGGATTGTACTTATAGATTGGCTATGAGCGATAGTGCCGCCCCAAAGTGGAATCAAAACAGGGGAGCATTTCGCCCCCCTGTTTTATAGCGTGAAAGCAGGTTACTCGGTAACTTCTACGCTCGCAGTTACCGTGACAGAGGTGTAGCTGTAATCATTGATATTGAAGCGTACTTCGCCATCGTCCGGCACTGTCAGAGTCAGGCTGAAGCCGGTCACATAGCTGGCGCTGCCATAAGACAGTGAACTGCCACCCTGCAAAATATCTACGTTGGGCGAGAATTCTGTGCTTGCAGCGAGCGTCAGGGTAATCGTCTGGCCTGCCTCAGCGGTAAACACGGCAGTGCGGGAGTTTCCTGATGACGAGAAATTCAGGGTTAACGGGCCATCGTTCAGCGAGGGGATTTCTGCGCGTGAAAGCGACAGCTCAAAACTCGCTGCTTCGGCAAACGTGGAACCAACGGCGATAGTGTAGGTGCCTTCGCTCGAAACCACATAATCAGTGATTTCGGGGTTGTTGCCCGCGCCACCATCTTCATCGGAAATTACGACATAGCCGTAGGGATCGCTCAGCGTCATGTTGGTGTCAGCTTCGCTGTCTACGCTGATGTTGATCACGTCGCCTGCTGCTGCATCAAAGCTGAAGTACGCCGGGCTGCCGCCGCTGATCTCACCCGTTGCCGTATCACCAAAGGCAATTTGCTCCAGGGAGACCATATTGAGCGATAAGGTAAAGCTGCCAGTTGAGGAGTGGCTGAGGCTGGTGGCTGTAATGCGGTAATCGCCATCTGAAGGCAGCGTGAAGGGGCCGATGCGGGAATCGAGGTTACCCGCGCCATCATCATTGTAGGCCAGCTCAAAACCATCTTCGTCGTACAGGTACAAATAGGTGTCGAAATCATCGGAGATCATGGTGATGGAAACGCTGTCTCCGGCTGAACCCCGGAAAACATAGTAGGCTTCCAGCGCCGAAGTGGTCAGGTCGCCGTCTACGACTTCACCGTATTCGATCACATCTTGTTCGATAGTCGCCAGCGAAAGTTCGTATTCACCAACGCCTGCGGTGCTGCCGTTGTAATGGCCGTAGCTGTCAACCTGAATGATGTATTCGCCATCTTCCGGCAGCGTAAAAGTGATCAGCGAGTCAAGATCGCCTGCGCCGTCATCATTGGTCGCCAGCATGACCATATCGGCATCAAGCAGCACCAGATAGCTGTCGAAGTCTTCGGAACGATGGGTGATAGTTACGAGGGTATCGGCTTCACCCGTGAACGCGTAGTAAGCAACCGGTTCCTCTTCAGTCAGCTCGCCAACCACTGTATCGCCAATAGATATCGGCGTCGTGTTAACTGTAGAACCGAGAGGCGGAACAACCTGCGTTTCTTCCGTCGCTTCTGTGGTGGCCTCTACAACAGGCTCGCCAACAGGCGTAGGCGTTGCCTGTGCAAATGCCGCCAAAGGAAGCATGAGGCTAGAAACAAGCACACTTCCAACTAACCATTTTCGCATTTGTAATGCTCCTTAGATGAAGTCCATTTGATTAGGCATAGACTGAACTCACTATAGCACATCTTTCACATAACCAATGGCGATTTTATGATTATTTATGATGCGAAGGCAGAACGTAGGCGGCGCGTTCAATTAAGCTATAATGGCCTGTATGTGAACGGGCATAAAAACCCACAGATTAGAGAGACAATATCTTGCGGAAAATAGGTTTCGTTGCAAGCATCTTTTGCCTGATGATATTGGCATCCGCCCCTTATACGCCACAAGCGGCGGCTCAAGGTAGCCCGCTGCTTTGGGTGCGTTTTTACGAAGATACCAACGCCAATGCAGTACTAGACACAGGGGAACCGCTTATCACGCGAGGGGTTGCCGTACAGTTGTTGAATCAGGATGGGGTAGTGGTCGCTACTGCCTTGCTGGATGATGTGCCAACCGCTTCACAGGGGCTAATCGGCTTTCAGGATATTGCCCCCGGTGATTACACGGTGCTCATCACCAGCGCAGACTATGATCCAACCGGCGCGTCTGAATTTGAGCGCACCATCATTGCTGGCGGCGTGCCTCTGTTGGTTGAGTATGGCGCGAAACCGGTGATCGTTGAAAACGCTGCACCCGCAAGGCGGGGCTTGTTCGGCTTGCCCATCTATCTGGGCGATCCTGAACAGGTTGCGCGGGTCGCTGTCTCCCTGCTGATCGGCCTGCTTGTGGCAATGGTGATGACCGCGTTGGGCATCCTGATTTATGTGTTTGTGCTGCGCCGCCGCCATTTGCGCCATCTGCGCGATCTGAAGCGGCAGGCGGTGACCAGTGGAAGCATGTCCAGCGTGAATATTCCGCCGGGAACTGTGTTTTAGCGCCTGTTTCTGTTGATTTTCACGCCTGTATGATCGCTGCTGATCAACGTTAATTCCTCATTTTCTCACTGTAGTGCTTCTACATTAACCCACTGCGTGGAATTTCTCCCTGCGTACCCTTTAGTATTGCTTTTTATCCGCTTTAATACCGCTCATTAAAAGGATAACGTGGCAGTATGGTTACGCAGGAAGAAATACAGGTCAGGGCTAAAACGCCAATGTTTCGCTCAATCGTCAATGTTGTGCGGGTAGTAGATATTACGCCGCATATGCGCCGTGTTACGCTCGGTGGCGAAAGCCTGCATCTGCTGGCAGATCGGCATGTTCCCGGCGATGCTATCAAGTTGTATATCCCTGAAGCGGGCAGCAAAGCGCTCGTTCCCCAGTACATTATGCTTCCCAGTCGCAAAAATCCGTTTAAGGTGCGTGCCTACACGATCCGCAATTTCCACCCCGCCACCGCCGAAATAGACGTTGATGTTTTTCTGCATGGCGACACCGTTGGCTCGGTTTGGGCGCGCACTGCCCGCGCGGGTGATCAGGTGGGTTTCATCGGCCCGCGCCACGATTACAAGGGGGATCAGGGGGCAAGTTGGCAGGTATTGGCTGGCGATGAAAGCGCGCTCCCGGCAATCGCCGCAATATTGGAATCGCTCCCTGAAACCAGCCGCGCCTACGCATTCATCGAAGTCACTGATCCCAGTGATGAAGTGCCGCTGAATCTCAAAGCGCAGGCCGCAGTTCAATGGCTGCATCGCGGTGACGTGCCCGCTAAACAAAGTCGGCTGCTTGAACAGGCGCTGCGCAGCTTCGCATGGCCGGATGGCAGTGGTTATGTTTGGGCGGCAGGTGAACAGCACGCGATAAAGGCCATCCGTCGTTATCTGCTGGATGAACGACAGTTGCCCAAACACTCTATAGTAACGATGGGTTACTGGAGCTAACGGAACGCAGGGGTTCACTTGAGGCGCTAGCTGATTCCCTTCCTCCCACGCAAACGGGGGAAGGGAATC
>LMZS01000149.1 GCA_001567085.1 Chloroflexi bacterium OLB15 | reverse complement strand
ACGCGACAATATCCGCTATGGCAAGCTGGATGCCACTGATGAAGCGATAGAAGCCGCAATCACCCTGAGCTGGTACAGCAAGCCGCCACAAGTTGGAGTTTGAGCCACAAACCTATAAACTGGCAGCGCAATTTTTGAGGGGCGAAGGCTAGAGGGCGATCAAACCGAGGCGCGTGGCGCGAACAACCGCTTCCGTGCGGCTTTGCGCGCCAAGTTTGGTGAGGATGGCGTTCAGGTGAAATTTGACGGTATGCTCGCTGATATTGAGCCGCCGGGCGATGAGTTTATTGGGCAAGCCTTCAGCAACCAGCGTTAGCACTTCGCGTTCGCGCGGGGTAAAAGACTCCACTTCCTGATTGGTTGAATTTGGCGGGGTCAGCCCTGCGCGGGCAAATGCGGCTTCGCCAATTTCTGCATCCACTACCAGCATCCCCCCAGCCGCCGCCTGTATCGCGCTGACCAGCCTGTCGCTGCGCGCGTCTTGCGGCAGCCAAGCCGCGCAGCCCTGCGGCCACTAATGCGGGCAGGCTTTCAGATGCTGCCCATTTATCGGCAATCAAGCCAACTACTGCCGCGCCCGCGCCATGAAGTTCTGCTAACTGCTCTATATACTGCTGCGGCTCATAGCCTAAATCCCAGATCACGATTTCAGGGCGATACACATCAAGCGACTCGGCCAGAAGGGCATCATCTACCTGACCAACAATCCGGATATTTTCGTGATCACTTAGCAGAGTGGCTAAACCTGTACGCGCCAGCGGGCTTCCGGCAACGATGAGTACACGCAGAGGATGCGCCCCGTTTGCCAACATGCATCTCCAGCTTACTTATTCGGTGTTTCAGTGTAGGGCAAGCTGCGTTGGAAATACGTAGGATGGCGTGAAGCTCAGGGGTGGACTACCTATCACCCTATGGTTGCTTGATTCCGCGAATTCCCCACGCACGGGCTGCCAACGGGATTGAGCCATCCGGCGCAAATGGCAGTTGTGCGCGCAATTTTTCGCGCAGCGCGGCGCGATTGGCTTCGCTTAAAGACGACACGTAAGTTGGCGCGGAGCCTTGCCCTTCCAGAAAAGGCCGCCAGTAGTCATCGAAATCTTCAAAACGTGTTTCAATCTCGATGCCCTGGGTTTCGGGGTTTTGCAAGTTCGCCGCCTGAAAAAGCCCGATTAGAGATGATGGATTGCAGATCGAGAATTGCAGACCTTCATCTAAACTGGCAACCTGTGGATCAAGCGATGCCGCTGCTGCCCAGAAACAGGTCATCAATTGCATGGTGCCTGAATAATCCCACACATACAAACTGACTATCCCGCCAGGTTTCACAACCCGCGCAAGTTCCTCAACCACCCGTTGAGGCTGCGGGGCAAAGTTCAGCATCAACCCGGAAACAGCAACATCTACGCTGGCGGTATCAATTGGCAGGTCTTGCGCATTTCCAACCTGAAAGATCACACGTGGATCGCCAATATGTTCTTGCGCATACGCTACAAAGCCCGCTGAAGAATCGACCCCTTTGACAGAAGCAGGTGAATATTTTTGAAGAATCCCCTCACTTAAAGCGCCTGTACCACAGCCAACATCCAGCCAATGCTGCGCAGGCGGCACCGCTAACCACTGTAGAAACTGCGCGGCAACCATGCGGCTCCAACGGCCGACATAATTTTCATAGGCCGCACCGTTGGCAAACACGGCGTTTTTGGCTAGCGTTCCGGTCGCTCATGACGGCATACTCCAGAACTCACTTGCAGACATAAGAACTATGAAGGTTGGATACTCACATCACCGAGAATGGCGGCAAAATCGCTGCCGTCTGCCAACTGCACGCGCTCGCCAGTCAGGGGGTCGTAAAAGCCAGCAATTAAAATGGCGCTGCCGGGCACAGCAAATTCATTATATTGCAAAGTATGCAGATCGCGGATGATTTCATCCTGGCGCCATCCGGTCGTTGGCCTGGCGCCAGAAGATGGCTGGCTGTCGCTTTGTGCGATCACCCGACCTTCAGCATCCAGAAGCTGCACAAATACGGTATATGCGGTTGAGGCAGCACTATCCCCAGCCTGCCAGATAAGCTCAACCTGCGGCGGATTTTCCAGCGACCAGCGCTCTGGCAGGTTTGCCCCGATTAAGCTGCCGACGCCATTAAACACCGCCTCAAGCGCGACATCGCTTGCAGTATGGCATATTCTGCCGGCACAGATTCGATGGTGAAGCGGGCTAGCTCGGCACCATCAGGCAAGCGCAAAACTGCCTCACCACTTTGCGCGCCCGCAGGGATAATTCCTTCTCGCCAATCACGTGTGAGATTGATTCCTTCCATTGTTTCAGGAAGTATTTCGATCTGCCAGCTTTCATCAACAGCCTGCAAAAGCAGCGGGGGCAGCGTCCCCGTCCCCTGCCACAGCAGCGTTAACCGTAAGGCATCGCCATTTCGCAGGGTGGCTGGCACAACATCATGGGCGATCAGGGTAAGATCGCCAACGGGCTGCGCGAGCGCCACCGGCAGATCTACCGCGCTATCGCCCCAGTTGCCAGAAGCCACTGTCCACGTTCCTAATGCGGTATCTCGCCCCAGCACCGGCATCCCGTTCTGCCGCAGCGGAAAGCCTGAGGGCTGCATAAGTTCGTCATAAACGCGCAGCGTCACCTGATATTCGCCCGAAGGCGTGCCGGCAGGCAGGCGCAGCAAGGCGAAAGCGGCGAGCAGTTCCCCCATCTGCGCGGCGGAAGTCGTGCGCTGATCAGCCGTTGCAAAGGGCGCATCCGCGCGGGCGATTTCCCATCCCAGCGCGTTATGCACGATAACCGCCGCCTTCAAATCAGCATTAACGGGCTGCAACAGCGAAAGCATCACCGGCAAACAAAGCGCCTGATCAGCAGACTGCGACGGCAGTTCACCAAGCTGATCAATCTGAGCAAGCGATTCCTGCCCCTGCATCACCTGAATATTGGCCGGCACAAACTGCGGGGCTTGTAATGATGGGCTGCGGTACAAACGCGACGACATACCATACACATCCAGCACTTCTGGCGGCTGGCTGGTGCCGCTTGAAAGCAGACAGTCCAACATGCCCCGATAATCTGCACGCTGGGTATACCACACGTTCAGGGCAACATCGCCACTAGAGGGCAGCAACGGCAGCACTGCTTCCAGATCGGCGCCTTCTGGCAGGGTGATGCGCCGCGCGGCAGGATGCAGGCGATCCCAGTAATAAGCAAGCTCATAGCGATCGGCATAAGACCAAGCGATCACCGAATCGCCTGCCGCCAGTGTATCCGCATAATGCTGAACCAGCGTTCGCGCATCATCATGGCGAAACGGCGGATCAAGGTTATAGACGAAGTTTGCGCCGAAAACAGCCAGCAGCACAACGCCCGCCGTCCAGCGCAGCGCAGCTACAGGCAAACGGGCTATCGCCATGCCGGCCAGCACGGCTATAAATGGCGCGGCGACAACCAGATAGCGCCCGTGAAATTCGTTGCCCAGTATTGCCAGCCCGATCCATATACCGGCAATCCATACTGCCGCGTGCAGCAGCAACCAACGCGCGCCTTTCCAGCGATAAGGCAGCAAGATCGCCAACACCAGCAATAACAGCAGGAAAGGCCACGAGGCCTCAGCGCCAAAAAGAATGCGTTCCCACGGGGTTTCCCAGAACGCCCGCCATAGATTGAACAAGGCTTGCGGGGTAAGCAAGGTTGTATTCTGCAATCCGGCATTGGCTTCTGGCAGCAGCAAGAAGCGCCCCAGAAGGTACGGCAGCCACAGCAGCCCTACCCCGATCTGACCAAACAGCCACACCCGCACGTCTGGTTTTGAGAGTGAGCGCGCGGCAAGCCACACGATAAGCACAGCCAGATTCAGCCACAGCACGACAATCGGGCCGGTGTTGTGGCTGTAGAGCAGCGCCAGTTCAGCCAGCCAAAGCCCAACCCACGCACGAGGTGACGGCCTCATAATCAGCGTGTGAAAAGATAACGCGGCAATTATCGCCAGAAGCGCCAGCCAGCTATACATACGGGCTTCGCGGGCAGACCACCACAACAGCGGCAGCAGCACAGCGGCGGCGGCAGCCCATACGCCAGCGCGCGCGTCACCAACCGCCGCGCCAGTTGATAAGCCAGAGGGATCGCCAGCAGGCTTAGCCACAACGACAGCAAGCGCAAACTAAATTCACTATCGCCAGCAATACGCGTATGCAGATTGATCAGCATGTAATACAGCGGGGGGTTGGTTGCATCGGCGTTTGCGGCGGCGATGAGATCAGGCTGGAAGGCGGCATAAGCCGACCAGCCTTCGTCAAACCACAAACTTTGCGCGCCAAGATCGAATAATCGCGTGGCAAAAGCCAGCAAAAGCAGCGCGACCAGCCATGGCAGCAATCTTTTTACAGAGGTCATGGTCTCCACTTTGCCTATGAATTCTTTGGCTGTCAACGCCAGAAATTGATGAGCTTAACGCAAAATTGCTTGCACCTTGCCCCTGTTTCAATACAATGAAAGTTGTAGGAACTCAATAAAATGGATGCCCATAGGCAGAGCAGCAATCCCAATTATGGATAACGGTTCACAGAACAAGCCTTACAGTCAAGAGCCAGCACCGTCAGCCAGCAGCGGACACGACGCGGCAGGAAACCAACCGACGATGACTGACCCCCTTAACCCACCTGCGCCAGCGTCTCAGACCATGGTCGCCCGCGCCACCACCGGAGATTCTGGTAAAGCGGCAAATTCCGCGCTCACCGCGCCTAAATGCCCGGCCTGCGGGCAGGTTAACCGCGTAGGCTCGCTGATTTGCGAAAACTGCGGTTCCAGCCTTGTGGGCGAACAATCTATTGTGGGCACCAAGCGCTTCGTGCGTAATGCTGATGGAGAACTGGTTGATGAAGATGGCGCCAAGCTCAGCACGGATGAAGTGAATGCGCTGGGCAGCGCCGGTTCAATGACGTTTGATGACGACATGATTTTGCGTCTGGAAGTTGAAGGCGCGCCGACACCGATTCTGGTGTTCCCCAAAGGGGAAATTGCGTTAGGACGGCGCGACCCGGCCACCGGCACCATGCCAGATGTAGACCTGACTGCTTTTGCCGCCTACCGTTTGGGCGTTAGCCGCAAACATGCCATCATTCGCCACAACCAGAAAAAACTGGAAATTTATGATCTTGGCAGCAGCAACGGAACTTCGGTTAACGGCGTAAAACTGGCATCACATCAGCCGCACCCGCTGCGCGATGGCGATATGATCACGCTGGGGAAGATGCTGATGCGGGCGATGTTCCTGCAAACCAAACGCCCAGAGGCGACTGAGTAGCGCATAAAAAACGGACGCTGTGAGCGCCCGTTACAGAAACACCGTCACTTTAAGATTAACTACCCAGCACTTCCATAATTTCGGCGGCGGCTTTACGGGTGGCATAGAGCACATGGCTTAAACGCGCGCCCTTTTCTACCAATACCGCAACCGATGCACGCCCGGCAGGATAAATCACCATCACGCCTTCTTCGCCTTCAATCAGCAGGCGCTCCAATTCCCCCTGAGCGAGCCGATTTAATGTACGCACGGCCAGCCCGACGAGCGTGGCAGACATGGCCGCCACCTGCGGGCTGCTGGTCGGATTTTCATGAGGATTTTCCTCATTACCGGGCGGAAATGCCGCCACCAGCAGCCCATCAATATTGACGATCACCGAGGCTTTCACACCATCGGCGGCAATATGCAATGTCTTAAGGATGCGCTCAAGGATTTCGCTGCGATATTCCTGAGCCATGCAAAAACTCACTCTCTTGTGCCCTGTTCCACTGAAATACTGTCGCGTACCTGAATGGGAAGATACCAATGCGACCTAGAATCGAGTATAGCCCAATAGTTTGCCTGTCTCAACTGACAGCAGACTTAAGATTGATCATGTTGAGCCGCATTTTGCGCATCTTCATCGGCAAACTGCGCTAACAAATACTGATCGGCTTCGCTCAGCTTCATCTTAAGCAGCAAATCAGGGCGGCGCTTCCAGGTTCGCCGCAAGCCTTCAACACGCCGCCAGCGTTCAATAGCCGCATGATTGCCTTCCAGCAAGATGGGCGGCACTTCTAGCCCACGAAACACCGGCGGGCGGGTGTAATGCGGCGCTTCCAGCAGACCATCGGCATGGCTTTCACGCTCAGCGCCGCCTTCAGCGCCCAACACGCCGGGAATCTGGCGCACCACCGCATCTACAATCACCATCGCCGCCAGTTCGCCGCCGGTAAGCACGTAATCGCCAATGCTGATCTCATCAGTCACCACCAGATCGGCGACTCGTTCATCTATGCCCTCATAATGCCCACACAAAATCACGATACGCGGCAGGCGCGCCAACGAAACCGCGATTTCATGCGAGAACATGCGCCCTTGCGGCGTCATCAGGATCACGGGCGTGCCTTCAGGGGCGTCGCCGAGAACGCTTTCTACTGCGCGCACCACAATATCCGGCTTCATGATCATGCCGCCGCCGCCGCCATACGGCATATCATCTACTGAGCGGTAGCGGGTTTGGCTGTAATCGCGAATATCGTGCATCCGCAAATCAAGCATCCCTTGATCGCGTGCTTTCCACATCATGCTTTCGGTCATCGGGCCTTCAAACATGCCCGGAAACAGCGTCAAAATATCAATTTGCATCGCTTGCCCTCCGCGAGCGATTTTAGCTTGCGGCGCTCAGGGATCAACCGCATAATTTCAGAAATGATCTGAGCATTGTGCAGAGTACGTGAATGCGGCGAAGTCTAACCCTATTGGCGACACTGTGCCTGATATTGGTCAGCGCCGGATGCAACCTGAGCTACAATACCACACCGACCCCTAGCCCATTTTCGATTCGTTTTCAGTCGCCCGCCGCCGATTCGGTCATCGCGGAACAAACGCCGCTGGAGATCATTCTGGTGGCTGAAGATTCAATCGGGACAGGCATCGCGCGGGTTGATTTGCTGTTAGATGATATGCTTTACCAACAAGGAACGCCGGTAGATGCTGCCGCTGTTCCCGTGTTTTCGGTCAAAATGAACTGGACGGCGCAGGGGCTGGGGCTTCACGCGCTTTCGGCAATCGCCTATCGCGAAGATGGCACGGCCACCAGCCCGACCACGATTCGCCTGCTGGTTGGCCCGGCACAAACACCGAACACATAAGCCGCCGAACACGGCTTAAGCGAAGGAAAACACATGACTGTTTTTATGCTTCCGGGCAGCACCGCCCCACAGGAATACGATTTAAGCGAAGCTGACAGACGCACCCTGCTGGCGCATTTTGAAACCACTAATTACGAAATGGTGGTGGATGGCGAAGGCATTGACTGGGAAAAAATTGATGAGGTGGAAGTGGTGATCGCTTCCCGTGATAAAGGGCTATCCGGTTGGTTCATTCGCAACATCTACTTTGGGGGGCAGGAACGCTACCACGTTGGGGTGTATTCAGGGCGTAACGAGCTGGTCTTGCCTAACCTGACCCTGAACGCCGCGAAATATGTGGTTCGCACTATCGCCTATTATCTGCGCAAGCGCGTGATCTATCAGGGGCCAAGCGACTTCGTTGCCACTATAGAAGCCTAGCATTTAACGTGATCCCGCTGAAGCGACTTTTGCGCGCGCTTCTCTTGGCTACCAGCGCCCTGCTGGTTTATGGATGCGCTGCTGCTGCCCCACAATCGGCGTGGGGCGAAATTACGCTGATTGCCGAAACACGGCAATCCGCAGCGCCCGCCTTGTGGTTTGCTGACGGCCGCGCGCTGACTGCATGGGTCGGCGACGATGAGCGGGGCATTCATCATGACGCGCGCTGGATTGAGGGCATACAGACCGGTGAGCCTGTTACGCTGCCGCTGCCACCCGTTCACCCTCATGCTCAACTGCTGCTGCCCGGCGATGGCGACAAACATCATCTTTTGTGGCTGGACGGCAATGAATTGGGGGAAACACGCCTGTATTCCGCCTTATTAACGGGCAATCTGGATGTTGAGCGCGGCCCCACGAATGTATCCAACGCCGAAACCTACAATTTTGCTGCCGCGCCGGGCGCAAACGGCACGATCTGGGCGGCGTGGACAGAGGGATCAGCCGCATTTCCCGATCTTTATCTGGGTTCGATAGACGCGCCGGGGCGGCCTCAAGCGCCAATACAGATCGCCACAGATGCCCGTAATCCGGCGATGGCATACGCCGATGACGGCACGATCTACCTGTTCTATCTCAGCGGGAATGTGCTGATCCGAACACGGCTGATCAACGGCGCAATTCTGGATGCAAGCGCCCTCACCTCTACGATTGCCATTGGCGATGGGGATAGGCTGCATGGGCTATATGCAGGTATAGATCAAACCTTCGGCTACGTGTTCTGGAACGTTACACGCGCAGACGGCGAAAATGAAACCTGGATGGCCTCTGGCAGGCTGGACAGCGCCGTTTGGCCGCCGCCGCTACGCCTGACCGATATTGAAGGCACGCCCTTGACCTGGGCAGCGCCGCATATTCAGCAAGCGAACACCCTCTCGGTTGCAGGGCGATTTGGCGGCAATCTCGCGGTGTTTGGCTTTCAAAACGGAAGCTTGCAATCAATTCAGATAGTCGTGGCGGATCAACCGCTGCTTGCCCCGCCAGCGCTCATCATTGACGATCAGGAACGTCTGGCGCTAGCGTGGTCGCTGCCC
>LMZS01000148.1 GCA_001567085.1 Chloroflexi bacterium OLB15 | reverse complement strand
ATCGTGGCTGAGACAGGCGCCGGGCAGCATGGCGTTGCCAGCGCAACCGCTTGCGCGATGCTGGGGGCTGGAATGCCATGTCTACATGGGCAGCGTGGATATGCGCGGCAGAAACCTAATGTGTTT
Source organism: Chloroflexi bacterium OLB15 (assembly GCA_001567085.1). Lineage (GTDB taxonomy): Bacteria > Chloroflexota > Anaerolineae > Aggregatilineales > Phototrophicaceae > Flexifilum. The sequence continues at coordinate 9,116 of LMZS01000148.1, read as the reverse complement.
CGCATGAAATTAATGGGCGCGGAAGTGATTCCGGTGGAGAGCGGCACTAGAACGCTCAAAGATGCGATTAATGAAGCTATCCGGGATTGGGTGACCAATGTGCGGGACACGTTTTATTTGTTAGGTTCGGCATTAGGGCCGCATCCCTATCCGATGATGGTGCGCGATTTTCAGAGCGTGATCGGCACAGAGGCACGCGCGCAGATCGTCGATCAAGCCGGACGCCTGCCAGATGTGTGTATTGCCTGTGTAGGTGGCGGCAGCAACGCGATTGGCCTGTTCCATGCGTTCAGAGATGACGAATCCGTTGAGTTGATCGGCGTTGAGGCGGGCGGACACGGCGTTTCAACGGGCGAACACGCTGCGCGTTTTGGCGACTCGAATATGGGGCGTCCCGGTGTGCTGCACGGCTCAAAAACATTCGTGCTGCAAAACAGCGACGGCCAGATCATGAACACGCACAGCATTTCAGCGGGGCTGGACTATGCAGCGGTAGGGCCAGAACATTCATACCTGCGGGCGAATGAACGGGCATTTTATACTTCGGCAACCGATGATGAGGCGATGGCTGCGCTGCAACTCTTGAGCGAGGTTGAAGGCATCATCCCGGCGCTGGAAAGCTCGCACGCCGTCGCTGAAGCGATTAAGCGCGCCCCTGGAATGCCTAAAGATTCGATCATCTTGATCAATTTATCTGGGCGTGGCGACAAAGACCTGGAAACGATTATGAAGGCTTTGAACGGTGGCTGAGATACAGAAAACAGTCACCAGCGTCATCCCGGTAAACCCGAAGGCTGAAGTGCTGCTTCAGCAGCGGGATGATTGTCCTGATTTGCTTTATGCGGGGATGTGGACGTTATTTGGCGGCTCTGCTGAAAACGAGGAAACCCCGAATAACGCCATTCACCGCGAGCTGTTGGAAGAATTGGGCATCGAGATCAACCCGGTGTTCTGGATGAGTTATGTTTGCTCGGCGCGCAGCATTGAAGGCGAGATTAAAACGACGAACTATGTCTATATTGCTTCGCTTGACCCAGAAAAAAATAGCGCTAACGTTGAATGAAGGGCAGGCGATGCGCTGGTTCGCGCGTAAGGAAGCTGAAACGCTTGAGCTGGCGTATATGCAATCGCCAGTATTGAAGCGGTTTTTCAAAGAAGGTTTGCATAAATACGGAAAACAGCAGCTATGAGCACAATAGACTCCACTTTGCAGGGTACTACCGCCGTCGCCGCTATGTTTGCGCGCACGCGATCACAAGGGCGCAGCGCCTTTTTGCCTTATTTTCCGATTGGCTACCCCAGCTATCAGGAATCGCTGGAAGCGATTGAGGCGATGTCTAAGACTGGCGTAGATGGCTTTGAAATTGGCATCCCGTTTAGCGATCCGCTGGCGGATGGCCCGGTGATTCAGGCGGCGACACAAATTGCGCTAGAGAACGGCACGACAGTACAGACCTGTCTGGATGCGGTGAAAACGCTGCGAGATCGGGGGGTGGATCAGCCCATGCTGCTGATGGGCTACCTGAACCCGATATTAGCCTATGGCGAAGAAGCGTTCGTGAAAGCGGTGGTTGAGGCTGGCGCAGACGGTCTGATTGTGCCTGATCTGCCGCCCGAAGAGGGGGCGTCACTGAGCGCACTATGCCGTGAATACGGGCTGGCGCTGGTGTTCTTTCTCGCGCCGACCAGCAATCCGGCGCGTATCGCGCTGGTGGCACAGCAAGCATCCGGGTTTATTTACGTGGTTCCGCTTACCGGCGTAACTGGCGCGCGCAGCGAACTTCCCGAAGATTTGACCGAGTTTGTGAACCGTTTGCGCCAGCAGGTGAACGGCGTGCCGCTGGTGATGGGGTTCGGCATCAGCAAGCCGGAACATGCGCGTTTAGTCGGCTCGTTGGTAGATGGCTTCATTGTGGGCAGCGCGCTGGTACGTGCTGGACGCGACGGCACAGATGCTGTGCGCCAGTTGAGCCAATCACTGCGGGACGCGCTGAATACTTCCGGCTAATCAGGGCGCAAATTTTCGACTACACCCTGATCGCCAATTGTGAAGCTGAAAAGTACGGCTGAATCGCCCGTAGATTCTGCGGTAATAACTGGCAAGCGGACGCCAGTGAGATAGTCATATAGGCCAAGCCGTACAACGTAATCTCCGGGCGGCAGGTCGGAAGGCAGCGCCAACGTAAGGGTATCGCTGAAAAAGTGCTGCCCAGTTTGCCAGAACGCAGTTTGCTGCTCACTGCCGCCCGGCGCACCATCTGCCTGAACGAGGGGAATCGCCGCATCTTCAGGTGTTAGGTGTAGGAACACCGAGTAGTTCGCCTGTGGCCGAGCTAAAGCCTGCCAGAAAAGGTTAAGCGAAAAAGTGCCGCCTGTGTTGGCCGCGATTTGTGAAAACTCAAACCCCTTGAGCGCAATTTCACCGCCGAAGTTTAATTCACGTGGATGCTGTAGAGGCTGGATGCGGGTGAGTATGGTATGCGGCCCACGCCAGCCTTCGCCTCCGAATTCGCCCAGCAGCAGCACGGTATCTGCGTCAAAATTTGCGGCCGCTGCTGCCCATTGTTCAGCCGGATAGGCTATATAGGTCACGCCGGCAACCTGCTGCCATTCTTCGGGCGTATAGATCGTTAAATCAGTTCGCTCTACCCAGTCAAACCAATGGAGATAAGGAATGCCGCCCCAGATGGGGTTGAAAGTTTTGTGATTCTCTACTGTGACCAATACTGAACCGGGGGGGAGATTGCGATCTGCCCAGGTGCGAAGCACCACGCGTGAATCGGGCAAACTGCGTTCGGCAACCAATATTGTGGTTTGCTGTAATGCGGGAATGGCAAATAGAACCCCGACCAGACCAATAACAGCGGCGCTGATACGCTGGTTTGCGGGAAAGATGAGCGTAAATAAGGCTGTAATAGTTGTGCCGGTGAGCAGGATTCCGGCCAGCGATGCCGGAATCAGGAAGCGTACTCCGTTGAAAAGGCCGGGATTGAAAGTATTGACCAGAATGGGAATGGTGATCAGCAGCCAGTAGCAGAGAATGAGCTGGCAGGCGGCATCGCGTAGGCGGAACGGTGATGAGACTTTTTTGTGACGGTAAATGCTCACCAGCAGAATCGGGCTAAGCAGAACGAAGATCGCCCCGGCAACCCCGACTATTTGCAGCGATGCGCTTAGGTTACCCCCAAAATATTGCAGGTTAAACAGGTTTGCGAAGCCGCTTCTTCGGGCGACATCTGACGTGCCGGGCGTATTCAGCGAACTTGCCCCGTATACCCCCAATAGAAACAGGGCAGAGAGCGCGACAAGGATAATACCGATCATCAAGGCGCGGATAGGGGCGGCGCGTTGAGGCGCACTTGCAAATACAGCCCGATAGATAAGCGTAATGAACCCTGGCATGATCACCGGTAGGGCGGAATATTTGAAGAAAACGGCGATCAAACCAGCGCCAATGCTGATTACTGCCCACACGTCGGGTCGCCTGGCAGTAACACCGCAAAGTGCCGTATAAAGCGCGATTGCTGAAAACAGAAACACATAGGGATCAGGCGTCGCGTAGATATATTCAACCGCAATCGGCGACAGCGCCCACAGGCTGCCAGCGACCAGACCAGCAGCTAAGCTCGCAGCCTTCCCAAGCGGCCGTGTGATGTGATGCGCTGCCAACAGAAGCAGGACAGCCACACTGGCGCTGGCAAACGCCGCGATCAGCCTCAGAATGTGCACAGTTGGCGCTAGCCCGGTGGGGCCGTTGGCGCCTATGCTGCGCTGAATTATGAGATGCAAGGCTAGAAAGGCTGGCGGATAACCGTCGTGGTAGCCTTCAAGATCGAAAAGCCCCTGCCATTCCTGCGCCTTTAGATAAGATGCCGGCTCATCAGGATGATCAACATAAGGCAGCGCGAAATTATAGGTTAGCAGGCGTGGGATCAGGGCGACCACAAAAATAAGGGCGCAGCTGCCGCAAGCAGCGTTCTTGAAGATGTGAGCCTTGAAGCAATCATATTCGATGGTTTAGCGCAGATTATTTTGAATACAGCGGATTGTAAGGCATTGGCGCGGATGAATACAGGATAAACGCAATTTGCGAAGGTAAAACGGCGAAACTTTCGTGATTTTACAAACTATTATATTATCTTATAGCATAGTATATGCGAGGGGCTGATGATGGGATCGCGTTTGGAAAACAGAAATCTCAGACTAGAAGTTTCGCGCAGGCAACAGGATATCAACGAGAAGGAAACCATAGCTGCTTATCAACGACCACTGCTTAGCATTGGGGGTGTGGTCAGCAACAGGGCGTTACAACGGATGCTCATTCAGCGTGACACGGGGTGGACATCGGACAGGGATACATGGCGCAACAATGAAAATCTTATGCAATGGCGTCTGCGTCAGAGCATTGACAAAATTAGCGAGAAAATCTGGGTAGGTCTCGACCAGTTGGCTGATTTTGTTGCTCCGAACAAGGTCATATTCGTTAAGGGTATGACCGGGCCGATCATGACGGTTTATAAGGCGCAGCGCCAGATTTCGGCGGAAATGATTGAACATCTGCAAAGGCATATTGAACCTCTAAACCCGGGAGTATTCGACAAGCGGTTTGCTCAGCTTCGGAAGCTGGTTCAGCGGCGTAATGAACTGCTTGAAGTAGAAGATCCGGTTGAATGGTTCAAGGCCACTAAGAAAGAGGTTAGCCCGAGCACGTGGAAGGTTGTGGATGAACTTGCTGAGTGATCTGATTGACATGCTGTATTATCTCGTGTTATGCTCTGCACGTTCTTTTGAAACGCGGGATATTATGCGTCAACACATTTCCAGCTTTGGCTATTACTATTACTACTTTAGCGGCCACATAGTCGAGGTTGGAGAGTTGCGCGCTGCCCGTTAGGCAGCCCCGTTAGGTAGTGTGAATGACAGGCGCGGAGCAACAGCTCCGCGCCTTTTTTGTTATTTAGGCACAGGGAGGTGAGGCAAGCAATGATGTTTCGAGGCGTTCGAGGTGCCACAACCGTTGAGTCTAATACTGCGGAAGCTATTCTGGCAGCTACGCTGGAACTGCTGGAGGCAATGGTTGAGGCGAATGGTATTGATGAAGAGGATGTTGTGAGCGTGTTTTTTACCGCTTCGCCTGATCTGAACGCGGCGTATCCGGCGAAAGCGGCGCGCGATATGGGCTGGCGGCGTACTGCGCTGCTAGGCTGCCAGGAGATGGATGTGCCAAATGGCATCAAGCAGTGTATTCGCGTGCTGATTCACTGGTCAACGCCAAAAGCATTAGATGAGATTGTGCATGTGTACATGCGGGAAGCATTGATATTGCGCCCCGATCTTTACCCGGATAACAAGCTGGTTATAGAGCATAAACAAGAGGAAAAATAATGATTGTGGTCATGAAGCATACTGCAACGCCCGCCGAAATTGATGATGTAGTTGCGCGGGTGAAAACCGATGGTTATACGCCGCACATTTCTCAGGGGGAAACGCATATGATCATCGGACTGGTCGGGGAAAGCCCGACGCCGCTGCGTGAGGATAATTACAGCTCGATGGATGGCGTTGAAAAGGTGGTGCGCGTTTCTTCCCCCTATAAGCTGGCGGGACGTGACATGCATCCTGATAGCACCTATGTTCCGTTGAATGGCTCTGCTGCCGGAAAATCGAAGGTGCTGGTGATTGCCGGGCCGTGCTCTGTTGAAAGCCGCGAACAGATCATTGATATTGCCTGCGCGGTCAAGGAAATGGGCGCGACCGCGCTGCGCGGCGGGGCATTCAAACCGCGCACATCGCCTTACAGCTTCCAGGGACACGGCGAAAAAGGGTTGCAATGGTTAGCAGAAGCCCGCGAAATGACTGGCCTGCCAATCGTGACCGAAGTGATGGATCCGGCCTTGGTGCCGATGGTTGCCAGCTATGCCGATGTTCTTCAAATTGGCGCGCGCAATATGCAGAATTTCGTGCTGCTGAACGAAGTGGGCAAGAGCCATCAAACTGTGCTGCTGAAACGCGGCATGGCGAACACGATGGAAGACCTGCTGATGAGCGCTGAATACATCATGGCGCAGGGCAACGGCAAGGTGATGTTGTGTGAGCGCGGTATTCGCACATTTGAGAAATACACCCGCAATACCTTCGACATCAACGCTATACCGGTGCTAAAACATCGCTCGCACCTGCCGATCATTGCCGATCCCAGCCATGCGGTGGGGTACTCTGAATACGTCAATTCGATTGCGCTGGCGGCGGTGGCAGCAGGCGCTGATGGTTTGATCGTTGAAGTGCATCCAACGCCAGCGAAGGCTGCCAGCGATGGGCGCCAGAGCCTTGATTATGCTGGTTTCAAGAAATTGATGGACTCGGTTCAGCGCGTGGCTGAAGCAATCGGGCGGACGGCATAATGTCCGCCGGTGGCTTTAAGTGCCGCCAACTGGCGGTGGTAGGCTTAGGGTTAATGGGCGGTTCGCTGGCGCTGGCGCTGCGCCCCTATGCGGATACGATCGTTGGCATAGAGCCGGATGCTGTGACGCGGGAATATGCGATCAAGCACGGAATCGTTGACAGCGCTACTGATGATTTGCGGGCTGGCGTGCATGAGGCTGACTGTGTGATCTTATGCGCGCCAGTACGATCCATCATTCAAATTGTGGCTGGCAGGATTGGCGCCTTCCTGCGCGCGAACACACTTTTGATTGACATCGGTAGCACAAAAGAGGATATTTGTAACGCGATGGGCGGCCTGCCAATTGGCATCGGCGCAGTAGGCGGCCACCCGATGACTGGCAAGGAATTGAACGGCATCGAAGCCAGTGATCCGCTGCTGTATAAAGGGCGGCCATTTGTGTTGTGCGCGACGCGGCGCACAACACCTGCGGTTCGCTTACGGGCGCTGGCGCTGGTAGATGCGCTTCAGGCCGCACCGATTGAGATGGATCCGCATGAGCATGACCGTGTGGTTGCTGCAATCAGCCATTTGCCTTACCTGCTTAGCGCTGCGCTGATGGCGACGGTTGCAGGCGAGGGAGAACGGGATGACGCGGTCTGGAAGCTGGCGGCGGGCGGTTTCCGCGATATGTCGCGATTGGCGGCACAAGACCTGAACATGATGGGCGACATTTTGAATACCAACCGTCAGGCTGTCGCAACCTTGCTTGCGCTGTTTCGCGTGCAACTGGCGATGATTGAAGCGCGGCTGATTTCCCGCGAAGATGACGCTTTAGTGGATATTTTGCGACCTGTACGCGACGCTCGCCTGAACTGGGCGAAGCAGTATGACTCGACACGGAACTAGGCGAATTGTGATGCATATCATCAAGGATAGTTTTGCAGTTAAACCCGGATCGCCATTACTGGGCGAGACGATTGTTCCCGGTGACAAATCCATTTCGCACCGCGCGGTATTTTTCAGCGCGATTGCGAAGGGCAGAGCGCATATTAAAGGCTGGCTGCCAGCAGGCGATACGGAAGCCTCATTCCGCGCTGCGCTGGCTTTGGGCGTACCCATTGAACGCATCAGCCCGACAGAAATGATCATTGACGGGGGAACCCTGCATGAGCCGCAGGGGGCGCTTGATCTGGTCAACGCGGGAACGGGTATTCGCCTTCTAGCGGGCATCATGGCCGGGCAGCCATTCCCCAGCGTGTTAGATGGAAGCGAGCAGCTTCGCCGCCGCCCGATGAACCGGATCATCACCCCTTTACAGATGATGGGGGCGGATATTCAGGGGCAAGGTGGTTTTGCGCCGCTGGCGGTGAACCCCTCCCAGCTTCGCGGCATTGAATATCATATGCCTATGGCCAGCGCGCAGGTCAAAAGCGCAATCCTGCTGGCAGGGTTGTTTGCTGAAGGGAAAACGGTGATCGGGCAACCGGGGCCGGCGCGCGATCATACCGAGCGGATGCTGCAAGCGATGGGCGCGAAGCTCACGTGTGAGCCAGAGACGATCACGCTGGAGCCGGGTAACCCGCTTACGGCAGTTGATTTTACGGTGCCGGGGGATATTTCTTCGGCGGCGTTTTTGATTGTCGCAGCCTGTATCATCCCTGAAAGCCATATCACCTTAACGGGCATCAGCCTGAACCCGACGCGTACCGGGATTCTGGATGTGCTGCTGGAAATGGGCGCGGATATCACGGTGGAAGAAACCGGACTGGAAGCGGGCGATCCTGTTGGCACGATCACCGTCAAACACAGCCAATTGAAGGGCGTGCGTATCGGCGGCGATGTCGTTGTGCGTATGATTGACGAGTTTCCGATCTTCATGGTAGCGGCTTTAGCGGCTGAAGGCGAAACTTATGTGCGTGATGCGGGCGAATTACGGGTCAAAGAAACAGATCGCTTAAAAGTGATGACCAAAGAATTGACCAAGATGGGCGCGCAGATCAACGAAACGCCAGACGGCTTTTACGTTTTTGGGCCGCAGCAGTTAGACGGCGCGGAAGTTTACGGTCACGACGATCACCGTATTTCAATGAGCATGGTGGTCGCTGGCTTGAGCGCGATTGGCGATAGTAAAGTGATAGACGCGCGCTGCGCTGATGACTCTTTCCCCGGTTACGCTAAAACGCTGCAAAAGCTAGGAGCATCGGTAGTTGTGAATCATGAGGAGCAGTAGCCTTTCTCATGAATAAAGTTGGCGCGATAGGTTGGCCGATAGAACACAGCTTGAGTCCGGTGATGCACAACGCCGCTTTTCAGGCGCTAGGCATGCACGACTGGTTCTATGACAAGATTGCGATACCGCCGGATATTGTGAAACTGAGCTTGCGCGAGCTGCGCGATCATGACTACATTGGCATCAACGTGACGGTGCCGCACAAGCAGGCAGTGATGCCGTATGTAAAAGCTGACGCGGTTGCCAAAGCGATTGGCGCGGTGAATACGATTGATTTTCGCGATAACACTGGCACGAACACTGACTGCGCCGGATTTATGGATGATCTGGCGGCAAACGGCATCAAGGCTGCGGGCGAGACAGTGGTTGTGCTGGGCGCGGGGGGCGCTGCGCGGGCGGCGGTTTACGGGCTGGCACAGGCGGGCGCCAGGATATTGATTGTGAACCGCACCATGCGCGCGCCGAACATCTGATTGCTGACCTGAAGTGGATGCCCGCGCG
>LMZS01000147.1 GCA_001567085.1 Chloroflexi bacterium OLB15 | reverse complement strand
GGATTTGCCCGTCCCGTTGGATTTGCCCGTCCCGCGTCCCTTTTATGATCTGCAATCAAGATGATCGCATGAATATGATTAGGCATCACTACAAAATTATCTATCAAAACATTTCCACGATAATGCGCTGGGATGTTCCTCAATTCATCTTCTGCAATCCTGCCATATTCGGATAACCGCATCATCACGCCATCGGGACGATATTCGCCATCGGGACGATATTCGCCATCGGGACGATATTCGCCATCGGGACGATATTCGCCATCGGGACGATATTCGCCATCGGGACGGGCAAGCCCGTCCCCTACGGATTCAATCGTGCCGAAAATTTCCGCGCGCTTTTGGGTGCAAAGGGTCACGAAATACGCCCCGTTTTGGCTGTAATCGTACCCTTGCAGCCGGTTAGGTTTGCGTTGTGGCAAAGCCCTCATAGATCAATCTCGGCGATAATCGCGTCAATCGCCGCCCGTAGTTCATCCGACCGCTGAACGATGCGCGTAATCTCCGCATTCAGCGCCTGAATGTCTATAACTTCGCGTGTGTCCTCTTGCTCGACGTAGGTGGATACCGAAAGGTTATAGGCTTGCTTGGCGATCTCGTCGTTCGGTACAAGGCGGGCGAAATACGGCACATCGGCGCGGTCAGTATAGGCGGTCAAAATCGTGGTGATGTTGGCATCGGTCAGCTTGTTGCTGTTGGTCACCTTCACAAATTCACGGCTTGCGTCAATGAACAGCGTCGCATTTTCACGCTTGCCCCGTTTCAGTACCATGATGCAGGTGGCGATACTCGTGCCGAAGAACAGGTTATCAGGAAGCTGGATTACACAGTCTACGAAGTTGTTATCCACCAGATATTGGCGAATTTTCTGCTCTGCGCCGGAACGATAGAAGATGCCCGGAAAGCAGACAATCGCCGCCGTCCCGGATGCCGCTAACCAGCTCAGCGCGTGCATGATGAAAGCCATATCCGCCTTGGATTTCGGTGCCAGCACGCCCGCCGGACTAAAGCGCGGGTCATTGATCAGCAGCGGATTAGCATCACCCGTCCACTTGATCGAATATGGCGGATTGCTGACGATGGCTTCAAACGGTTCGGCATCCCAGTGTTCAGCGGCCGGGTCGGTCAAGGTGTCGCCGTGAGCGATATTGAATTGATGAAAGCCGATGTCATGCAGGAACATATTGATCCGGCACAGGTTATAGGTGGTGATGTTGATTTCCTGCCCAAAGAAACCGTTACGCACGTTTTCCTTGCCAAGAATCTTGGCGAATTTCAGCAGCAGCGAGCCGCTGCCGCAGGCGGGATCGTACACTTTATTGACCTGCGTCTTGCCGACCAGCGTCAGCCGCGTCAGCAGTTCCGATACTTCCTGCGGGGTGTAATACTCGCCGCCGCTTTTGCCCGCGTCGCTGGCATACATGCCCATCAAATACTCGTAAGCGTCGCCAAAAGCATCAATCGTGTTGTCTTTATAGCCATTTTCGCCGAGCTTCATGCTGGCAACGCCGTTCATCAGCTTAACCAGCCGCTCATTACGTCGGGCTACCGTATTGCCGAGCCTTGCAGAGTTCACATCCAGATCGGCGAACAACCCCTTAAAGCTGGCTTCAGACTCCCCTACGGCAGAGGCTTCAATATGCTTGAAGATGCCATCCAGTGTAACGTTCAAATTTTCGTCGCTGGCGGCTTTGGCGCAAACATTCTCGAATAGTTCCGACGGCAGGATAAAAAAGCCTTTGGTCGTTACCATGTCCTCACGGGCGGATTCAGCCTCTGCGTCGGACAATCTGGCGTAGTCAAATGACGAATCGCCCGCAGCATGTTCATTCGCATTGAGATAGCTGGACAGATTTTCAGAGATATAGCGGTAGAACAACATGCCAAGCACGTACTGCTTAAAGTCCCAACCGTCCACCGATCCGCGCAGGTCGTTGGCGATGTTCCAGATCACGCGGTGCAGTTCCGCGCGTTCCTGTTCTTTGCGTGTATCAGCCATTAAATACCCTCCTCGCGTAGGATACCCTAAATTTTCCCGTACAAACATTGACGGTTTATCAGAAAGCGCCACAGGTGAGCCGCCAGAATCACACACGACCGCCACAAGTGAAAGCCGCGACCGCCGCTATTCTACCGTCCGATAGTCTCGCGCGGGTTGGTTTAGTTTTTCGGGGGATAGATCATCCTCGCCTTTTGTTCTCATTGGAACTAACGCTATACTTTTGACCTCGTAACATGGCAGCAAGCACCGCTTTTAGTGTAGAGGCATTCATGCA
>LMZS01000146.1 GCA_001567085.1 Chloroflexi bacterium OLB15 | reverse complement strand
CCAATGATCGAAGAAATCCTGTGGAATTATGCCTGGCTGCTCATCGGCATCATCGCTGCAGGCGCTATCTACCAGTCCTGGCGCACCTACCGGGAACGGCAGGCATTCTCCGGCTTGAAACTTTCTTAAACACAAAAATTCCTGACTGACCTGACTTAAAAAACCATGAATGCGCTTGAATCATTATTTTATGAAATCTCCCGGCTGTTTCTGACACCCGTCCTGATCGTGCTTGGCCTGATGTTTATCTATGCCCTGTTTACTGCAGGCACTCTGCTGATGGATACATTGCTGCGTACTGTCGGCAGCAGGCAGAGACAGCCACTCGTCCTCTTTATGCGTGCTCATCCGGCCGCCACCCAGGAAATGCTGGAGCTGCAACTGCTCCGTCTGATCGAGCCTTTGCGCATCACCAGCCGGGTTGCTCCGATGCTCGGGCTGGTAGCTACCATGATTCCAATGGGTCCCGCACTTGTTGCGGTATCTGCAGGGAATGCGCAAGGAATGGCCGAAAGCCTGATCGTCGCCTTTTCTGCAGTAATCATTGCCCTGCTCACGGCTTCTTTATCGTATTTCGTGCTCACTATCCGTCGGCGCTGGTTGCTGGAGGAACTCGAGCATATCCTCGGTTCACATGAAGTACCCACTCACCTGGATGGAGTCGTTCATGGCTGAGCGCAGATCGCTTTCAATCCTGGAAGATGAAGATGGAGATGATCCGATCCTAAGTGTCGTCAATATCATCGATGTCTTTCTCGTGATCATCGCCGTATTGCTGATCGCAGTGATGGAAAACCCGCTCAATCCGTTCACGCTGCAGGACGCGGTGATCATCAAGGATCCCGGCAAACCATCCATGGAAATGATCATTAAACAAGGTGAGGAACTGAAACATTACAAATCCACGGGACAGATCGGAGAAGGGGAAGGCACCAAAGCCGGAACAGCTTTTCGCCTCAAGAATGGTTCGATGATCTACGTACCAGAACAGGAGCAGTGAAATCAGATCGGCACACGATATTTCGACTGGCGACAGAAGTCCAGCACACGTATGGCGCATCAGCTGGCTCAATGAAAAATCCGGATTCAAACCCAGCCGGCTCGTCTGGCTGATTGCCCTGGCGCTGTCCAACGCTCAGGCACAGGAGTCAATGGTCGTACTGGGGGAAGTGACAGTCAATTCCGGCAACACCGGCTCCTTGCCAACACGCAGCATCCTGACTTCGGTCGACGTAATGGGTGCCGAGCGTGTGCAGGACAAAAACGTGATGAACAGCTGGGAATTGATCGGCCAGATGCCCGGCATACAGTTGACCGAATTCCGTCTCGGCGCCGAATCCGGCAAGCCCTCCTTCCGCGCCTTCAACGGCGAGGGCTACATCAACGGCATCAAGCTGTTGATCGACGGTGTACCGGGTAATATCAATAGCGGGAATATGCGCCATCTCGACATGATCTTCCCGCTAGATATCGAGTATATCGAAGTCGTCCGTGGCACCAACGATCCACGTTACGGTCTGCACAACATCGGCGGCAACATCAATGTCGCTACCCGCCAGGGCGGCAACTACATCAACGCCCGACTGTCCGTCGGCAGCTTCAACACACAGGAAGTGCAGGCAGCGCTGGGTCATGAATCGGGTGGCTTCGCGCAGAACTATTTCGTAGCCAAGCAGGATTCCGACGGCTATCGCGATCATTCCCGTTCCAAGAAATACGGCGTCGGCGGCAAATGGTTCTACACCTCGGATGCCGGCGGCCTGAAGGCCGGCCTGATTGCTCGCATTTACAGCCATGAGGCGAAATCCCCTGGCTACATGACTGCCAGCGAA
>LMZS01000145.1 GCA_001567085.1 Chloroflexi bacterium OLB15 | reverse complement strand
CGACACCCTTGAGTTTGCTGCGCCAGAATAACAACTCTCATAAAACTTACGTTTTGCTTAACAGACTTTGACGGTATGATGAGTCGGATTTCTCAAGACCTTAGATCATTATCGTTGCTCAAAGCAAAGGCCGGTATATGTGCGGAATTGTAGGCTATATAGGTGAGCAGGAAGCAGCGCCAATCATCCTTGACGGGTTGGGGCGGCTTGAGTATCGCGGCTATGATTCTGCTGGTATCGCCGTTATTCATGACGGCAGTATTCAGATTCGCCGCGATGTCGGCAAGCTCATCAATTTACGCAAACGTGTCACCGAATACCCGTTAGCTGGCAGCGTTGGCATTGGGCACACCCGCTGGGCAACGCATGGCGCGCCTGCCGAACACAACGCTCATCCCCATATCAGCATGGATGGCGAATTCGTTGTCGTACACAACGGCATCGTCGAAAACTATCGCGAACTGCGCGATGAACTCACTGCTGAAGGCGTCCATTTCAATTCTGACACCGATACCGAAGTGATCGTGCAGCTCATCGCCCGTTTCGCGCAGAATGGCGCAGGCGGTGATGTAACCGAAGCAACAAGGCACGCAGTTCAGCATTTACGCGGCGCACATGCTATTGTGGTCATGAATCGCAAGCAACCAGACCGGATTGTAGCGGTACGCATCGGTAACGCGGGTGGCGTCGCAATTGGGTTGGGCGATAACGAAAATTTCGTCGCTTCAGATATCCCCGCGATCATCGAACTCACCCGCCGCATGATCTTCCTTGAAAGCGGCCAGATGGCGACGGTTCAGCCGCGTAAAGTCAGCGTGCAGAATTTACAGGGGCAGCCTGTTTCACCTGCTGTTCACCAGATTCCCTGGGATGCCGTTAGCGCTGCCAAGGGCGAATACCAGCATTTCATGCTCAAAGAAATCTTTGATCAGCCGCGCAGCATCACGGATACCATTCGTGGGCGCGTAGACTTTGAGCATGAGCGTGTGCTGCTTCCTGAACTGCATATGCCTTCCGAAGCGGCGAAAGCGCTGCATCGTCTGGTCATCGTCGCCTGTGGCACCAGTTATTACAGTGGTCTGGTTGGCAAATTCTTTATAGAACAACTGGCGCGATTAATTGTTGAAGTGGATTACGGCAGTGAATTTCGATATCGCGACCCATTGCTGGATAGCAACACCGCTGTATTAGCCATCACCCAGAGCGGCGAAACTGTAGATACATTAGCTGCGATGGAAGAAGCGCGGGGTAAAAAGGCGCTGCTGTGGAGCATCGTAAATGCCATCGGCAGCCAGGCCATGCGTGAAGCCGACGGCTATATCATGATGAATGCTGGCCCGGAAATTGGCGTCGCATCTACCAAAGCCTTCACCGCCAGCATCGTTGATCAATATTTACTGGCTCTGTATCTGGCACAGGAACGCGGCACACTTTCTCAGGTCGAAATAAGCGCACACCTGCATAATCTGGCGCGGCTGCCTGATTTAGTCGGCCAGGCGCTTGAAAGTTACCCACAGGTACAGGCCTTAGCCGCGCATTTTCATAACTACCGCGATTTCCTGTTTTTAGGGCGCGGCATCAATTATCCGGTGGCGCTGGAAGGCGCGCTCAAACTAAAAGAGATCAGTTACATTCACGCCGAAGGCTACCCTGCCGGAGAGATGAAGCACGGGCCAATCGCGCTGATTGACGAAAATATGCCCGTAGTCGCCATCGCTACCAAAGATGCCGTATACGACAAAATGATCAGCCAGATCGAGCAGGCCAAGGCGCGTGGCGGCATTGTGATCGCCGTCGCCACCGAAGGGGATAACGCCATTGCCGAAAAAGCAGATCACGTCATTTTCGTGCCGCCGTCGCCGGAAATCATCTCGCCCGTGATCAACGTGATCCCGCTGCAACTGCTGGCTTATGCCATTGCTATACGCCGGGGCGCTGATGTCGATCAGCCGCGAAATCTCGCCAAAAGCGTTACAGTAGAATAACGCCGTTCGTAAGCATCAGGCACAGTCGCTATAATCTGGCGGCTTTTCAGACAGTAGGAATATTCATAGCGTGCGAATTCTGATAACCGGAGCAGCCGGTTTTGTTGGCAGCCATCTTTTGCGTCATCTCAGATCAACTTATCCGGATGCAGATCTGCGAGGCACGCTTTTAAACGCCACGCATACGCTGGCCGATCCCCAAGCAGTCGGTCATGTGATCAACCTGCTCAATCAGGATGATGTATCAGCGCTGATCAGGCAGTTACAGCCTGACTGGATTTTTCATCTGGCGGCCTCTGCCAATGTCCACAAATCATTTGAAAACCCCTGGGCAACGCTAGAGAACAATCTACACGCTCAGTTAAACGTGATCCAGGCGTGCGCCCAGTCCGGCCTTGCGCCGCGTATCCTTGTGGTCACCAGCGGCGAGGTCTATGGGGTAGAACAGCCGGTGGACTACCCAACCCGCGAAGATGCGCCGATGCGCCCTGCTAACCCGTATGCGGTCAGCAAGGTGGCGCAGGACATGCTGGCTTTACAATACTTCCTGAGCAACAAGCTGCCGATCATCCGCGCGCGTCCGTTCAATCATTTAGGGCCGGGTCAGGCGCCGGGCTTCGTCGCCCCTGATATTGCCCGCCAAATTGCCGCGATTGAAGCAGGCGCACAAAAACCGGTCATTCACTGTGGCAATCTGGTAACCGAACGCGATTTTACTGATGTGCGTGATATCGTGCGTGCTTATACCCTGCTGATTGAGCGCGGCAGCGCAGGCGAAGCGTATAACGTCGCCAGCGGGCGCACGCATACTATTGGCGAGCTGATCAACACGCTGCGATCCCTTGCCACTGTCCCGATTGAAATTGAGTCCAATGCCGACTTCATCCGCTCATCGGGCGTGAGCAAATCATGGGGCGATCCTGAACGCCTACGTCAGGCGACAGGTTGGGTTCCGCAAATCCCACTGCAACAAACTTTGCTGGATGTCCTGAATGATTGGCGCCAGCGAATCGCGGCTCCAGCCCCACACTAAAACCGCTTTTGTGATTTTGGCACAATGTACGAAGCACATCCCGACCATGTGCTGCGGCTTGCACATTGACGCGCAATTGTGAATATGTAACAATCGGCACAGTTCAGCGAAGGTAAAGTTGCAATGCGTAACATTCGCATGACCGACACCACTACTAATATCCTGACTTCAAGGTGAAGCAGGTTCGTGTCGGCGCGTTTAGAACTGTCTATTAAACACCCCGGCACAAGGGGTGTTTTTGTTTCTAACCGCCTAAATTTATGGAGGAATCGATATTGGCCGCACAACCTACAGCACCTGTCAGTTTAGGTACACCAGAATTTGTAAATCCGGCAGCAAACCGTATTCCGGTAAGTAATTATCCGGCGCACATGCAGCCCATTCCGCCATCACGCATGTTCTTAATTCGCGATGCGCTCAAGGCTTACAAGGAAAAATATGGCGCAGACGCGATCACCTACGATGCCTCACAGGGGGACGGTGGCGCAAGTTTGCCCGGTGTGCCTGCTTACATTTTGCAGAAGGCATTAGAGATTCAAATGCAGCACGGCACCGCCTACGATCAGCCCTGGGGAACAGTTCAGTTCCGTAAAGCTGCCGCCGAAAAATATTGGGGTTTGCAGCCCGAATCTGGCTGGAACACTGAAAACATCGTGTTTGTACAAGGCGGGCGCGATGGCTTGCAAAAAGCCTACGGCGCGATGATCGCGCTAGGGCAAGGTCGTGTCGGCGATGCGCTGGTCGTCTCACGCGTTCCATGGATCACTTACAACTGGGGGCCGTATGCAGTTGGTCTGAACGTATTGCATGCCCCCGGAGACCCGGCAGAAGGCTGGCGGTTCACACCGGAAAGCATCCGTGAATGCGCCGCCTACGCCGCGCAGGAAGGCCGCCAGATTGCGGGGCTGGTGATCACTTCACCGGATAACCCCACCGGGCGCACCATTCCGCTGGAAGAACAGATTTTGCTTGCGCGTACTGCGCTCGAATCCGGCTATCCATTCGTGCTGTTCGACTGGATTTACCATTGGGTGACCGATCACGGGCCATCCGATATCAATGTGATCCTGCAAGCCTTCTCGCCGGAAGACCGTGAGAAGCTGATCTTCCTGGATGGCCTAACCAAAAGCCTTGGCGCTTCCAATGTTCGCAGCGCCCATCTGCTGGCAGGCAAGGAAGTGGTCAAATTCATCACCAGCCAGGCTTCTCATGGGGTGATCCCTTCTTTCTACTCGCAGGCTGTAGCGATTGCCGCGTATGAGGAAGGATTCGCCAAAGCCGCAGAAACCATCATCGTACCGTGCAGCCAAAGCCGCAAAGTGCTGCGCGAGCGCCTTGAGCGCGAAAATATCCATCACATCACAGGTGACGGCTATTATGCGTTCATTGACTGCGCCGACTACATCCACGCGGGGCACGAAAAGCTGGATTACCTGACTGACTCAGAAGGTCTGTTGAAATATCTGGGCGAGAATTACGGTCTGGCGGTAGTGCCTGGCGTGTATTTCTCTCAAGCAGGCAAACACTGGATTCGATTCTCCTATGCCCTGCCTCCTGAGATTACCGCCGGCGCATTGGATCGGCTGTTTGAAGGCTTGAACAATCTGCTATAAACAGCGCTTAGATTAAATAAAACGGGGATATCCACATGCGGATATCCCCGTTTTGATCTACTTCCTTCTCGCTCACGGGCGAGGTGTGCGCGTAGGCGTGCGTGTCGGGGTTTCAGTGGGTTCTTCCGTAGGCACGGTAGTACGGGTTGGGCGGCGTGTATTGGTAGCCGTCGGCGTCCTCGGTCGGGGTTTCAGTA
>LMZS01000144.1 GCA_001567085.1 Chloroflexi bacterium OLB15 | reverse complement strand
AGCCGCCGCTGCCGTCAGGGTTGGGTCGAGACCGCCGAGGTTGGTATTGCCGAGCGCGGCATTGACGGTGGCCGCTGCTGCCGTCAGCGTGGGCGCAAACTGTGCCAGCGGGTCTACGTTCCCCGCCGGGGTTGCGTCGCCTGAACATTGGTCGTTGTCGCGGTTCCGCCACCGCCCGCCCCAAGAATATCGGAAACCAACGCGCCGGGCATGGATGCGCCAGTGGTGATCACCATATAGCCGGGATAGTTGTTCGCTGAGCCATACGTACCTGCCCAGAATCGGTAGGTGCCCGCCGCCGGAGACGGAATTTCAACCAGCGGGTTGCTGCCAGCGAAATCATCGTTGCATGCAAACGTACCATCTGGCTTCTGTACCACGAGCGTTGTATCGTCGCCCACATTTGCCGCAAGATAGTACGCGCGCAGCGTGGGGACAGCGGCAGTGATTTCAATCTCAATATCTGGCACATAGAAAATATTGCCGACACAGCCAGCGCCCAGCGTGCTGGCATCAATATTGCCGCCGCTAAGCATGGTCACGATAACCGGATCAGGATAGCCGGGCAAGCTGGCGATTAGATAGCTCACGCCGCCTTCAGGATCAAACTGTTCTGACTGGGCAGTTGCCGCTAACGGCACCGCTAGCAGCACAATCGCGATAATCAACAGGAAAATACGTTTAGTCACGAGACTCCCCTTCCATGATTCTTCACTAGCTCACGCTGTTTTCCATTGTAGCGAAGAATTGCAAATGCGGAATGACGCTATCTACAAAAACTTATAAAAAGATTGCAAAACACAGCTTTCAGACGGGGGAAATTTTGTTGTTAAGCGCCGCGCCGCCGCGCTTAGTGCGTGCCGGTGCAGCCCCCTCTCCCGCGTCACGAGCTGAAGGGGAGAGGGGGAAGGTCTGGAGCGGTATTTATCACAATTGCCGCAGAGAACGGATTATTCCCCGGCATTTACCCGCGTGAAAAACGCCCAGATTTCTTCGGCGGCGCTGATGTCGTTGCTGGTGACGCCAGCGGCAAATCCGCCCGGAAACTCGCTGCCGGGGACGGTATGCCCGCCGCCGAAAATACCGTAAAACGAGACGCTAGCGTTCTCTTCGCAGTTAGTGAAATTCTGGCGAATCACCCGTGTGCCATCGCCCGCATCTTCATCTGGCAGGGCATCTAGCGGCCCGATGAACTGGCAGCCGTTATGCTCTGACCAGTAAGTGGCGCTGCTCATGGCATCCATATATGCGTTGCGAATGCCCGTCCAGGGGATCACGTGGTCATCGGTGCCGACCAGCAAGATCACTGGCCTGGGCGTGGTGCCGTCGCAATCCTGAACAATATACTGCGGCATGGTTGAGGCTATTGAGGCAGCCCCCGCGAAATAGTCAGGGAGCAGGCAGGCCAGCCGCAAAGACATCATGCCGCCCATGCTGTAGCCAGTGGCATATACGCGATCCAGATTGATAGCCAGAATCTCACTCAAGGCATCCACAATGCCCCGTATAAATGCGGCATCGTTATACAGCGCGCCGGGTCGCCCATCATTCCACTGCCCATCTACGCCGTCAGGGTAGACCATGATGATCCGCTCGTCTTCGCTCAACTGCCCCCAACCGGCGTAAGTTTCATATCCCGCGCCTGTGCCGCCTGCCCCGTGCAGCGCAAAAACAACCGGGGCGCGCCTGCGCCATTAAAGTACGACACGGGAATGCTCAGTAAAAATCTGCGATTCACGCCGCCGCTTCCCGCCTGCACCGTGTAATAGCCGGGGGCAGTAATCCGGTGTACTTCGGCGGTGGCTTCCGGCGTGGCTTCAGAATCTGCCTCAGAAGTCACTTCTGGCGTTGCTTCCTGGGCAGCTTCTGCGGTCGGTTCAGGGGTTGTTTCCTGCGCCTGCGCGCCGGCCGCCAAACCCAACAGCAGCATAAAGATCGCGAGCTTTTTCATGGTCTAATCCGTGAATAGAAGGCTATTGTGCCGTAAGCGCGTCGCCAACGGCGTATAGTATTTACTCTCTATGACGTTGGTGACGTTCAATATGCGATTAGAATGTGGGCGGCGGGGTTATTTCTTCACATCAATCACGCGGTACATCACCGTGAAATCTTCGCGGTCACGGGTCTTGCGGGGTTCCAGCGCTTCACCCTCAATCTCGCTTTTCACCTGCTCGTAGGTGGCCGCGCTCAGTAGAATTTCGCCGCGCTGGGCATTTTCTTGCAGCAGGCGCGCTAAATCCCACGCCTCGCCAATTGCTGAAAACTCGCGCCGTTCAACGCCGCCCACATTACCCAGCACTGCCGATCCGGTATGTATACCGATGCCGAATTGCAGGCGCTGGGTTTCCGGCAGGCGGCTGTGCAGCGCTTGTACTTCATGGCGCATCAGCAGGGCGGCGCGCACCGCCCGCAGGCCGTGATCAGGCTGCGAATTTAGCGGTGTGTTGAACAGTCCAGTGACCGCATCGCCAATATACTTGTCTACAATGCCGTCACACAGGTTAAGGGCATCGCTGGCGACGCTCAAATAGCGGTTGATGATCTCCATCAACACTTCCGGCTCAAGATGCTCGCTGAAGCTGGTGAAGCCGCGCACATCGGCAAACAGCACCGTGATCTCGCGTTCCTGCCCACCCATTCCAGCGATGTCTTCCGAGCGCAGGTTCTCCACTAATGCCAGCGGCAAATAGACACGCGCCTGCGTTAACTGGGCTTCGCGTTCACGTTCTTCGGTCAAATCATCCAGCACCATCGCCGCGCCATCGTCGCCGGTTTCTGCATCGCGCAGGCGGCTGATCACCACCCGCCAGAAGCGCCAGCCATAGCCCTGCACCGGCACTTCGGCATCCACCACTTCTGATGTTCCGCTCAATACTGCGCGCTGAAGCGCAGGGGCAATCAGGCCCGCGAAGTCTGGCAAAATCGCGGGAAGCACGCGGTTGATGGCGTCCATCATGCGCACGCCGGTAATTTCTTCGGCTGCCGGGTTGAAAGCGGTGATCACCCCGCGCGAGTCTAGCGTGATGATGCCGCTTGCCAGCGAGGTGAACACATTATCCATCAGATCGCGTACTTCGCTGATTTCAGCGAGGCGCGCGCGTGCCGACTCGAACAATCGCGCGTTTTGAATGGCAACCGCTGCTTGCGAGGCAAACGCTTGCAGCAGATTCATCTCATGCGCTTTGAACAGGCCGGAAAGAATGCGGTTGTCGCAGTACACTACGCCGATGATCTCGCCGCGCGTGCTAAGCGGCACCGCTAAAATGCTGCGTAGTTGGTAGCCTACGATGCTTTCCGTGCCGGTGAAGCGGTCATCCTGCCCGGCGTTATCGGTCAGCAGCGGCTCGCCGGAAGTTAGCACCTGATTGATGATCGTGTTGCTTACCTTGAAGTCTTCGCGCCCAAGTTGTTCGCGATCAATGCCGCGAGCAATCCGAAACTCGATCTCGCCTGACTGCGCGTTCTTCAGCAGGATGAAACCGCGTTCCGCGCCGGTAAGCTGAATGACCGTATCCATCACCTGACTGAGGATCGTATCCACATCCAGCGAGGAATTGATCAGCGCAGTCGTTCCTGCCAGCGCGCGCAGTTGGCGCAGCTCGATCTGCATAGAGGTCAGCGGCACGGTCAGCGAATCAAGCTGCTTCTGGATTGTCTTTAGCGTATTCAGCGCGTTGGATGGCAGCCCCATGCCGCGCAAATTCAGGAACTGAGCATGATCTTTGAGCGTGCTATTGAAGGCATCCAGCGTTTGCGCCAATTCACGCAGTTGTTCCTGGGCTGATCGCGTTTGCGCGATCTTGTTGATGCGGCTGGTGTGATCAAGCATAGAACGCCTCAAAAAGACCGGTTTGTTCCTGCCTGCCGCGCGCTTGCAACGGGTTTCGCTGCTCAAAGCGGATATGGCGCAGCGCGGGCGATGTCGCCTGTATATGCTCCAGCGTGCTGCCGGTGAGCAGCACTTGCCCCGGCATGCAGGTTTCATGGATGCGCTTGGCGAGGTTGATCGTATCGCCAATGGCGGTGAAGCTGCGCCGCCGCAGGCTGCCCACATTGCCCAGCGTTGCTACGCCAGTATGCATCGCGATCGTGTACTGCGGCAGCGTGGGATCATTTCCAAGCTTTTCCGCTAAATCGGCAAACGCATCTTTAAGCGCCAGCGCCATTTCTACCGCGTGGCGAGCGTGGTACAGGTCAGGATTGAGCTGGGTATTGAACAGGATCATGATCTCATTGCCCAGATATTTGTCTAGCACGCCCTGCGCCTGATGCACCACCTGCGTTGCCGTTTGCAGGTACACATTCAATAAATCCATGCGCTGCTGCGGGCGCAGCGACGACGGAAATGCTGACCACTGGCAAGCGGTCATGAATACGCAGGTCACTTCGCGCCGTTCGCCGCCCATCGCCAGATCGGCAATCTGGTGAATGTTGTCCATGAGTCCCGGCGGTAAGTAGCGGGTCATCAAACTGAAGGTTTCTTCACGTTCGCGTTCTTCGGTTAAATCGTCCAGCACCATCGCCGCGCCCTGGGTTTCGCCGCCAGCAGTTTTAAGCGGGCTGATACGCATGTTCAGCACAATGCGCCCGCGTCCTGCGACTTCGGTCTGCGCTTCCAGCATGGCGCTGCTGCCAGTCTCAGCCGCCGCCGTGATCTGCGCGTTAAGGTCTTCCCGCAGTTTGGGCAGCACTTCCTGAAGCGGTTTGCCAATCGAATCTTCTGGCGTTGACCGCAGTATTTCGCCCGCCGCGCGGTTAAATAACGACACCTGACCGCCTTGCATGGTGGTGATCACCCCGCTCTCAATTGAGGCAAAGACGTTTTCGATGATGGCGCGCGCGCGGGTGATTTCGATCAGGGTTTGCTGCACCTGCTGATAGAGCATGGCGTTTTCAATGGCTACTGCCGCCTGATGGGCGAACGCGGTCAGCAGGTTCAATTCGCGGGTGCTGAATACCGCCTGCCTGAACTTGTTATCTACGTAGATCGCGCCATCCACTCGTTCGCTGCTGCCTGTGCGATCTCGAAAGATCAACGGCACGCACATGATCGAACGCAGCACGAACTTGGCGACGGTTTCGCTTTCCGCCAACCGCGTATCTTCCATCGCATTGTCCGTCTGGATTGGCTTGCCATGTGCGATCACATCACGCAAGATGGTGCGGCTCACTTCATCTTCGCGCAGTTCGGCATCGTTCAACCCGCGCGAAATGCGAAATTCGAGGCGGTTAGTCTGGCGGTTGACCAGCAGGATGAATCCGCGTTCAGCGCCAGTCAGGTTGATCAATTCGTCCATCGCAGAGGCCAGCACATTGTCTACATCCAGCGACGAATTGATCAATACAGAGGTCTTTGCCAGCGCGCGTAACTGCCCGACCTCAATCTCATCGGTGCCGAGCAGTACTTCCAGTCCAGTCAGTTCAGTTTCCAGCGCTTTCAGGGTGCTGATTGCGCCATCTGGCAGGAAGATATTGCGCCTGCTGGCGATAGTTTCGTGGCGAACAAGCGCCTCAGTGGTTTGCGAAATTTGCTCTCGCAATGCCCGTAAAGCTGAAACAGGCAGCGCGCCGTTTTCAGGGTTCATGAACGAATCAAATCAACTGTTTGAGAAGCGTGTTCCCTGATTATACACATCCCGTGTGTTGGTTCATGATTAAGAGAATATCGCAGGATCGCTCAAATGGGTTGCCCGCCTCTAATCCGAGAATTTATAGAAGCAAGGCGTGACTGCCCGTTATCGCAGCGAATCGCCGTGTGATCTCAAACATGCCAGTTCGTTCATCCGATTTCAGCCCGCCGCAAAGATATTTAGGCGAGATCGGCAGGAATTTGTATACTGTTTGTAGGCTTTGCTGAGAACCAGGATGGAATCGTGCGTTACGACGGGCAAAGTGAAATCACTGGCTCTATTATTCTCCACACCCAACAAAGATAAACGCAAATGACTGTATCAATCTGGCAGGCAGACGGCGCACAGCTGGTTCGTGAAGTAGATTTTCTGGTAGTCGGCGCGGGCATCGTCGGGTGTACCGCCGCGCTGTTTGCGGGGCAGGCAGGCCGCAGCGTGGTGATCACCGAGATGCGCGATGTGGCATTGGGTGCCAGCAGCCGCAACGCTGGTTTCATGATCACCGGCCTTGATGTCTACTATCATCGTGGTATTGCGTTATACGGCCACGATGCCGCCCGCGATCTGTGGCAGCTTTCGCTTAAAACGCACAACTACTGGCGCGAATTTGCGGCCAAAGCCGGCGGAGTACGCATGGATCAGCGCGGTTCGATGCTGCTGGCTGAAAGCGCCGAAGAAGCGAAAGAACTGGAATTGGTCGCCCGCGCCCTGAATGCGGACGGCATCGAAGCCATTTACCACAGCAGCGATCCGCTGCATCGTGGCTACTATGCGGCTGTCGAACAACCCTGGGATGGCGCCGTGCAGCCGGTAGAACTGGCGCGCTCGGTGCTCAGTTTGAGCGGCGCAGAGCTGATCGCCAACAACGAAGTTTATAAAATTGAGCAGTCCACACCGGAAGTTGTCACCGTTTCTACGCGCCAGTTCATCTTCAAAGCGCGGCATGTGCTGTTGTGTACCAACGCCTATTCGCCCTCTATCGCTTCATACTTTGGCGATAAAGTGACGCCGATGCGCGGGCAGGTCATGGTCACCGAGCCGCTGCCTGAATCTGTGATTCCCGTGTGCGGTTACAGTGATTACGGCTATATGTACTACCGCATGACCTTCGATAACCGCCTGTTGATTGGCGGCGCGCGTAATCAGGCATTCGATACTGAAAACGACACTACCGATGATCGGGTGACGGCGCGGGTTCAAGGCCATCTGGATGACTATCTGCGCCGCTTCTTCCCGGAAGTGACGGCGAAAGTTGATCGGCGTTGGGCGGGTATTATGGGCTTTAGCGTGGATGGCGTGCCGCTGGTGGGCGTTCTGCCGGATATGCCGCGCGTCGGCTTTGCTGTCGGCTTCACCGGGCATGGCTTAGCCACTGGCGCAGCTTGCCGCCGAACGCGCTGTGGATCACCTGCTTACAGGCGCGCACCCCGGCGCAGTGTGGGCAGGAAGGTTGGGAAGCTAGGGCACCGTGCGCTATATTGCATGCGAAAAACTTAAAAGCTGCCGCAAAATCCCCATAATATAAGTTTTGAAGGACTAAAACAGATATTAGAGGATTTTGTACGCTCTCGTGATCTCTCAATCCCCCGCTGTTGGCTGCTGGCGGCGCTCACGAATGGCGGCAAGCATCTCTTCGATGCTGGTGAATTTTAGGCGGGGTCGGCCTAAGGCTTTTCCGCGCGCCACTTCTTCAGCATCCAGCGCCCGCCAGTCGGCATAAGTTACATAATCTACGCCGCGCGCTTCCAGCAGCGCTTCCACCGCTTCAGGATGCGGGTTCGCCGGATGCCAGCTTTTGCCCGTGTTCACATCATCCAGCAGCAGGGTCGCCGTCTCAACCGAGTCTGGCTTGTTTGTGCCGATGATGCCGCTTGGCCCGCGCTTGATCCAACCTGTCACATATTCGCCGGTGATATGCTCCGAATCAGGGGCGATCACTCGCCCGGAAACATTCGGAATCACGCCGTCGCGTTCATTAAATGGCACGCCGGGCAGGCTTGTGCCTTTATAGCCAATCGAGCGGAATACCAGCCCGACAGGCAAGGTTTCAGTTTCACCCGTCGGCTTTGGTCGCAGCGATCCATCGTCAGACATCACCA
>LMZS01000143.1 GCA_001567085.1 Chloroflexi bacterium OLB15 | reverse complement strand
TGCGGAAGGTTTCTTCCATGCGTTCGCGCATTTCTGGAGTCAGATTGACATCGGTGATCCCGCCGCCGCTGCTTAGGTCTGGCATTTTGCCGCCTGCGCCGATCTGCCCGAACATGCCAGCATTTGCCATCATGAACAGGACGGCACGAATCTGCCCAAAATCGCTGGAATCCCCCCCAGCCAACGCCAACGCCCAGCGTTTGCGAGCCATCGCCGCAAAACTCCATTTCGCCAGCTTTACCGCCTGCCGCCACGCGCAGACGATTCATCAGCGTGTCGTAGGTGCTGGTGTATTCATAATCTTCGGTTGCGGGATAGTAGCGCACATAACCGTGCGCGCCGCCCTGCCGGATAATGGTGATGCGGGCGATGCGGTATTCTGGCGTGAACAGGCGAACGGCGATAGCGTGGCCGCCCTCATGCGCGGCAAGGCGATACTTGTCTTCTGCTGCCAGATTTTTGATCGGCGAACGCACACCATATTCATGCTCTGGCTGCGCCATGCGAATATCGCGCATGGACATATAGGTACGGCCTTCAAACAGGGCATAACGCAGCGACTCGTTGAGCAGATATTTGAGATCGGCTGGTGTGTAGAACGGGGTTTCGTTGGCGACGGTGAGCGGGTCAATGCTCTCGTCGTGAGACATTTTGGAAACGTAATACTCAATGATATCGCGACGGCCTTCAAGATCGGGCGCGTCAATACGAATTTTCTTGTCAAAACGGCCGGGACGCAGCAGCGCCGGGTCTAGCGCGCTCATGCGGTTGGTAGCGCCGATGGTTAGCACGCGTTTTTTGCGGCTTTGGTGGATTGCGGCGCAAAAAGGTGCGGTAAAAGGCGGTGCGTTTGCGCGCCCAGAAGCCGTGTTCAAGGCTGAAGCCAGACATTTCAATCAGCAGGGTGCTAAGCAAGCCCTGATTGCCGCCGCCCATCATGCCACCCATCATCATGGGCAGGCGATTAGGCGCGGAATCTTTATTTTCGATTTCGGCAACGCCACCACGCGCGCCAATAGCGTCAATTTCGTCAATAAAGACGACGGAAGCGCCGTACTGCCGGGCATATTTGCGGGCTTTGTTATACAGCCGCGCCACCTTGAGCGGGGCGATGCCCATAAACATCGAATTCATAGAGGAAGCGTCTACGTAGAAGAAAGGGACACCTGCTTCGGTGCTGATAGCCTGCGCCAGCCAGGTTTTGCCAGTGCCGGGCGGGCCTTCCAGCAGCAAGCCGTTCAAAGGCTCGCCGCCTGCTTCTTCAAATACACGCACGCCGCGCAGCAGCTTCACGATCTGTTTGGCTTGCACCAGCACTTCGGGATGACCGCGATAATCTTTGAACGATACGCCTTCGGTGCCCGGCCACACGGTATACATGCGGGCGCGGCCTACAAACCAGAACATGGCAACAAACTGGATGATGATGAAGGCGGCGGCAAAAACGAAGCGGAACAGGAAGGTGAACATGGGAATGATCGCGCTCATCACTTCAGCGCTGAACAACGCCGCCAGCACGATGAAGAGGATCAGGCCGATCAGCCAATTGTTGCTGATGAAGCGCTGAAGGCGGTGGCGCGGACTTCGGCGGCGTTTTTCAACCAGCGTTTCTTCCTCTTCCCATGCATATTTGCGCGGGGGAGGCGCTATCGGGCTGCCGGAGGGGGTGGTTTTGGCGATGCTCATGAGATCACTTCACCGAAACAGGCAAGGGATGGCCTTGCCCCTATTAAACTAGCGATTGCCAGCGAAAACCCGGCTTGAAAACATGGGTTTCCCTTCATTGATCACGCTTGCTGCTTACTGCACGTCCGTTGGCAGCATAAACATCGGATGGTTAGGATGGCCTTCATACAATTCAATAGAGGTGGGGGAGGTATAGGCCAGCGTTCCCTGAGCGATTAAATCGTAGAAGTTATCCAGCGAACGGCTGCCTGCCAGATAACTGGCCGCCGCCGCGCGATCAATCGAAGCATCAGCGATCACAATGCCGATGAAACTTTCGCCGCTATCCAGCGTTTGAATGGACTGCGGCGCTAGCAGCGTCACGCGAAGCACATCCGTCCCTTCGCTATCCAGCATGGTGCCTTGCCAGGTCAGTTCGATGGCGCGGCGCAGCGCATTGTACTGCGCCATCTGCCCTTCCATAGTGGAGGTATCTGCCGCTGGCGGGTTAAAGAGCATGTTCACCGTAAACACGCGCGATTCAGGGTCAGATCGAATTTCGATAATGTCTACATCACCGCTGGCCGCTTCAATGCGATCTGCTGAGGCGATCAAGGTGGGTTCGGTTAACCCGGTCTTATCCGCCATGACCAACTGAAGCGCGGATACTGTGTTATCGGCAACCGATTCGCTGTTTTCCTGACCTGTAAGCACGCGCAAACCGGGAAGGCTGTTACACGCGGAAGCCACAACCAAAAAAAGGAACAGACCAGAGAGCTTCAAACCCCGGCGCATAGATGAAACCTTTTCAAAGCTACTTAAAGGGGGAAACATTCAACGAACAGTTTGAACATGCGCCCCAAGTTTACCATTCATTGACATACGATAGCACAGATTTGAAAACCCCAGGTGAGAACCTTTATAGAAAATACAGCCCACGCGGGAACTTTAGTGATAACGCGGGTTATTCGGGAATCGGGCTGGTGAGCGTCCAACCGCCATCGAGAATCAGATTTTGCCCGGTCAACTGCGCGGCTTCGGGAGAAGCAAAAAACATGGTTGCTGCGGCGATATCATCTACGGTGCTAGAGCGACGCGTAGGCGTAAGCTTACCCCAATGCGCCTCATAATCGGGTTCATCTTTGAGGGTTCGCTCGGTGGCAACCGCGCCGGGGGTTATGGTGTTTACGGTGATCTTGTACGATCCTAATTCAACCGCCATGATTTTCGCCATGAACTGGATAGCCGCTTTGGTCATGCCGTATGCGCTTAGATTAGGATAGGCCTGCACGCCGGTAACTGATGAGGTGAGAATGATACGCCCCGCGATTCCGCGCGCGATCATCTCTTGAGCGCCCGCCTGCGCGGTGAAGAAAGAGCCGCGTAAATTGACAGCTACGATGCGGTCGAAATTTTCTGGCGCGTAATCCAGGAAAGCGCCAAAGCTGGTCAGGCCGGCATTCGCAACCACAACATCCAGCCGATCATGCAGCGCGGCAAAATGGCTGATCATCGCGCGTACCGCAGCGACATCA
This sequence comes from Chloroflexi bacterium OLB15, assembly GCA_001567085.1. GTDB lineage: Bacteria > Chloroflexota > Anaerolineae > Aggregatilineales > Phototrophicaceae > Flexifilum. The sequence continues at coordinate 178 of LMZS01000143.1, read as the reverse complement.
GCGACATCGCAGGCATAGGGAACAACCCGATCAGCGCCCAATTCAGCGTTGATTTTGCTGGCGGCACTTTCAGCCAAATCGAGTTGAATATCGTTGAGGGCGACCCACGCCCCGGCTTTGGCAAAATGTTTACAGGTAGCCCAACCGATGCCCGTTCCCGCGCCGGTTACAAGAACAG
>LMZS01000142.1 GCA_001567085.1 Chloroflexi bacterium OLB15 | reverse complement strand
GGCGGCGGGCCGCTGATTGATGAGCGCGGTATGCTGGCAGGCATGATCAACCAAAAATACCAGCCAGACTTCCGAATATTATTATGCCTTAAGTATTCATGCCATTCGTGCCTGCGTAGATAACTATCAGGCGGCAGCAGCCAGCGGAGCGCGGCGCAGCTACTGCCCGGCTTGCGGCGCAGCTAGCGCTGCGGGTGGGCTAGGTTATTTCTACTGTGAAACCTGTGGCAGCACCTTACCCGCCGCGCAGCACCTTTCACGCTACCCGATTCCGCAGGCGGCAGCGCTGTATGAGAAAAGTTCCGTCCGCTGCGTGAAATGCGCTTCGGCAGCAGGCATTTATCAGGGAAAGTGCTTGCGGTGCGGGCAGGGGCAGTATTGAACGCCCTGAGTTAAACGGGTTTATTTAGCGGAATTTATATTCGCTAAAAGCATCTTTCAAAGAGAACGCGGATTGTCTATGGTCTTCAAACGCCCAGCCAAAAAACAGAACGAAGCCGATTTGCAAAGTTACGCCTCAACGGTGGCGCAGATTTTGCTAGGCATCGGCATTGATCCCCAGCAGGCGGCGATGCCTGTGCAGCAGGGCTATGGCTGGAATTTCAAGCGCGGCTCAGCATTGGTGGAAATTTATATCGCCGTTCACGAAGGCGTTGGCTATTTGCAGGTGTTATCGCCGCTGATCGAGCTGCCACAGGCGAATTTACTGCCGCTGTACCGCCGTTTGCTGGAAATTAATTTGCAGATCACGGCGGCCGCATTGGGCATTCATAATGATGTGGTGTATGTATTCCACGAGCGCCCGCTTGAAGGCATGGATGCCAAAGAAGCAGGCGACATCATCAATATGATCGGCGGCTATGCAGACGATCTGGATGACAAACTTGTACAGGAATTTGGCGGGCGGTTGTACGGGCGGATTTGAATCGCTGCTATTCTGACCAGTTTTTCAAACTTGCATTTCCACTCATCAGGGTATCGCTGCGCGGTATTTCATCGGCTAATCATCTGGCCGCCCGTTTTGCCACATCACCTCATACTGGTTCACCCAGTATTCGAACCAGTACTGCGATCCCTGACGCGGAATATCAATATGCATACGGTTGTTGATCAGGTCGCTGCGGTAGCCGTAAAACTCAACGGTGATCAACCCATTAGGGCGCTGTGCGTCCAGAATTTGCATACTGAAACCGGGGTTGATGGTCAGAAAACGATATTCAAAATTCGGCCAGTTCAGCTTGCGAAGCCGCCCGATCACCGCGATTAAGTCGCCTTCAAGGTTAGCATCAGCCTCAAGCTGCTGGCTCAGGTAAGCAAGGCTGTCCGGCGCTTCAGGGTCAAGCAGCAAAATACGCACCGAGCCGCCATTATCCAGAATTTGCTGTTTGAGGTCGGCAAAATTCAGGTTGATGCCGGTGGTGATCAAAATCCACACCGTTTTGCGCCCGGCCACGTAATCGGCATAACGCCCGAATGCCTGCCGGTTCTTCAAAATCGCATCCAGATCGGCAGATTCCTGCTTGGGCAGCGTCGTTTGGAAAACCAGCAAACCGAGGATGAAGATGATCAGGCTAAGCTGGGTGGAGATCGGGATCACATCGGTGAAAATATCCAGCACGATCATGAATAACGCCGCGATCACCGCCCCATATTCGAGCAGGTTGCGCCGCGTGCGAAAGTCACGAATGATGCGCTTGAAGGTGTTGAGGATGGCGTAGAACACGGGCGGCCTTTATGGTTAAAGTGATGGGTAATGAGCGATGAGTTTAAAAAGTTGGGTAGATTTTTACCCATACCCACCGCTCATTACTTGTGTTGTGCCAATGTACCGCGTAATCTGCCCTGATGCTAGCGCGTGCGTGCCGGAATCGCCGCCTGAAACGCGTTACACAGATCGGGCGTAGTGGCCGCATACAGGTAATACAGCGTTTCATTGTTGACCACAAACGACCCATTATTGGAACAAATGGTTGGGGCGACGGATTGGCTGGAAAGCCCTTGCGCCTGTCCTACCGCGCAGGGCAGGAAGTTGTCAACGATGCGATCACCGTTGATCACCGCCATCGCGCCAAAGTTAGGCGATCCGCCGTTGAGCACCACTGTCGGCGCATCTGCCGCGATATAAATACGCGCTGCCGCCGCGCCAACGCCGTTATAGCACTGGATCATGCCGTCCACAGCGCCAATCGCCGCTGCCACCACCGGGTTACCGGTCAAGATGGATGCGCTGCCGCCCACGCTGGAAAGCGCGCTGGTGATGCTGTTCGCTTCGGTCACGTTATAGCCGGGAACATTAGCGGGCAGGAACTGCTGCGCCGCCGTCACATCTGATGCGGTGTTGCCAGTGGTTGGCACCACGCCAGCGACATCGCCAAGATTACAGGCGGCCAACAGCGCGATGCTCATCACCAGACTGCACAGAAATAGTGCTCTTTTAAGCATTCTTCAGACTCCTCAGAATGGTCAGCCCATAGTATAGAACACCTTTGCCGTCCGTGTATGCGCGAGCCAGCTTAATCGCCCCGATAAATGGGGGATTATCGCTGTGGCATCGCCATCGGCCGCCAGCAGCGCGGGTGTTCATGCGTAAACGCCGCAGCCTGCGCCTAGCCCTTCACGTAAGAAAGCTTCGCCGCCACGCGGCCTCCGCGAAAGTGGAATACATCAACCCCGCGCACATGCCCGCCAGCATCATCCCAGCGATATATCCAGCATACGAAGCCGCGTGTCTCGCTGGCAAACATCTCTTCTGTCTCAAATATCGCGCGTGGGTTTTCGTCAAAAAACGCGCTAAAAGCAGCGCGCACCGCTGCCTGCCCTTCATAGCGCGTGCCATCAGGGGCGGGATTGGTATTCTCAAAAACGCAATCTTCGGTCATCAAGCCCATCACCGCCTCAATATCATGATCGTTGAAAGCGCTGCCAAAGCGCTCCAGCAGCGCAGCGTTAGCAAGACTTATGGAGTCCATAGATCATTTTTCCTTGTGAACGGGCAATTATACGGGTGGCTAATCGGCTGCGTTTTCCTGAAGCTTACGCACATGGACTATCAGGCGGCGCAAGCTCTTACGATACTTGCCTTCGCTGCGGCAGTCCAACCACTGCACGCCGCGCAGGGTAAGCGGAACCACAAAGCGCTCATCGCCTTTGCACAGCAGCGGCACAATCGGGGTGCTAAAAGCCTGCGCCGTCAAAATTTCTTTGTTAGCAAATTCAGATTGCCGCGCGTTCGGCGTCAAAACTACCGCCACAACTGTTGCCGCGCGAATCGCTTCCTCAATCGCTTTCACCCATGAAGGTGTGCCTGGTTCAAGCGCTTCATCCGTCCATACGCGCATCCCTGCGGAACGCAGTTTTGAGGCGATACGCCGCATGGTCGCGCCATCGCGGTGGGCATAGCTCAGAAAAATATCATGCGCGATGCCTATCTCATATTCGGGTGGCGCTTCTTGTGGTGCTTCTTGGATGTCCTCAAAATTCGCATCCATTTGATAGATTATTTGCTTCGTGCGCTGGCTGCCGGTGATGTTTACTGTGCTGTGATTGATCTCGCCAACGTTCACGTTAGTGATTTCGGTGGTCTGGGGCATATAGTCCAGCCCTGAGGCGCGTTCCCACGCTGGCGTAAGCGGGTGCAGCGCGCGATACAGGGCGCGATGGGCTTGATATACGCGGGGGGCATATCGCCAGGCAGCGCTTCAGGCAGCGCGCGGGCAAGCAGCGCCAGTTGGGTTTCGTTGAGCGGCTCGCCTTCATACAGGTCGCCATCGCCGTAGCTTTCCAGCACGCGCATGACCATTTCATAGGCAGCCTGAACCTTGAATTCAGAAAATCTGGGAGCGGCTTCGCGAAGCTGCTCAATTGCGTCTAGGGCGGCACATTCTTCATTCATAGGCTAGATGATAACACGTTTTCGGCCAGTCAAAATTTTAGAGCGCAGATTGTCGAAAGCCATAGATTTAGCATAGGATAAGGCACACGCGGAAACACAGGGAGCGTTATGGATAGCAGCTTGCCGGTAAGCAGTAGCCATTCAGAAGTGCGGCGCGTGCTGTGGATCACGCTCGTGCTTAACCTGCTGGTGCCTTCGGCAAAATTGTGGTCGGCTTCCTGACCGGCGCGCTGGCAATTACCGCTGATGGATTCCACTCGCTGATGGATGGCACAGGCAACGTGATCGCGCTCATCACCAGCCGCCTCGCCTCACGGCCACCAGATGCAAGCCATCCTTATGGTCACCGGCGCATTGAAACCATCGGCGCGCTCAGTATCGGCGTGCTGCTGCTGATCACCGCCTATGAGATCGTGCGCGGCGCAGTTGAGCGATTGACCACTGGCACGGAAGCCGATACTTCGCTGCTGGCGTTCATCGTGGTTGCAATCACCCTGCCTATAAACCTGTTTGTAGCAAGCTATGAGCGCCGCGAAGGCCGCCGCTTACAATCGGAAATTTTGCTGGCGGATGCCTCGAATACCACCGCCGATGTTTTCGTCACACTTTCGGTGCTCGTCAGCATGGTTTTGACGATGCTCGGCCTCTCATGGGCAGACCCGGCGGTGGCTTTGATCATCGTCGCCCTGATCGCCCGCGCGGCGCTAAAAATTCTGCGTTCCACTGGCGATGTACTCACAGATCGCGCCCCCATTGAACCGCAGGCCATCGCCGCTGTCGTCGAACAGGTTCCCTCGGTCAACCGTGTGATGCGCGCCCGTTCACGCGGCCCGTCTGATGAAATTTTCGTAGATATAGATGTTGAAGTGCCGCCGGAAACCACTGCTGATCGCGCCGCCGCGATTGCTGACGCCATTCGCCGCAAGGTGCGCGAGCAATTTAGCGGCATCCGCGAAGTTGAGGTCGGGTTTGAGCCGGTTCGCGGCGCTGAACCAGATTATACTTTGGCAGCCCGCGCGCGGCTGATGCGCTGGGCATGGCTACCCACGCCGTGCGTGTGGCCGGCGATGGCGATCAGAAAGTGCTGGAAATGCACGTTGAAGTTCCCGGCGGGCAAACGCTGGCGCAAGCGCACGAGCAGGTGACCGTACTGGAAAACGAACTCCGCCGCGAACTGCCGGACGTGATCGAAATTATCACCCATATTGAACCTGCTGAAATTGAAGAGGCCGCATCCCCTGAAAGCGTCGATCACGCCAGCCGCTTGAAATCTTCGGCGATACTGCTGCTCAAACAGCATTTCCCCGCTGCGGGCTGGCATCATGAACAGGTCATGCCGCTGGCTGGCGGCTATGCTTTTGCGGCGCATGCGGCTTTACCGCCTGATATATCGCTGGAAGACGCTCACGCGCTGGCAGAAGCGGCTGAAGTCACGCTGCGGGATGCGTATCCTGAGCTTCAGCGCGTCACCATCCACACCGAGCCTGAAGAAGCATAGTCCCCTTATTGCCGATTATCGCGATATTTTCATTTCCGGCGTTGTGCGGGATGGCACTTCCCCGCTGGAGGCTGTGATCACGGCTCGCAGTAAGCAGGCAGGCGCTGATTGACCGCAAACCTGTTTTTTACGCCCGCGCCTCAAGTCGCGCTAAGTTCGCCTAAAGCCAGTGGGCTGGTGGTTGGTTGTTCGCTTCCGCCTGCCGGTTCCTGCGAGATGGCGATAGCCTGAAAAGCCTGCGGGGCGTCCGGAAGGTTAACGATCAGCGAGCCAATCCCGTTTTCATCAATGCGGAAGATACCGGCGCTCACCGGCTGACCATCTTCGCCAATCAGCCATAGCTGGTAGGTTTGGTTAGCGGGCAGCGCGGGCAAATTCGCGGTGGTGAGCAGCGCCGTTTGCGCGTTATCTTCCCACAGCAGGTTAGCCAGCACGTTATCCGAACCGCTTTCTGTGCTGGCAAGCGTAGAGTGCCGTAAATTCTCGGCGCTGGTAAGCGCAAAAACTTCTTCCTGTGCCGCGCGCAGCAGTTCTACTTCCGAGCGCGCCGTGTTGGACTGGTTTACCCAGTAGGCGTTGGTAAGCACTAATAGCACCAGCGCAGCAGCGGCAGCAGCCCAGCCGATCCACGCCCGCGATCCTGTCTTTGCAGGGACGGCGCTTAAGGGTGGCGCTGGCGCTACAGTTTGGGCAAGCCGCGCTTCCTGCGCGCTCACTTGAGCCATCAGTTTATCGCGCAAAGCAAGCGGCGGCGCGGCAGGCTGCGCCCGCCCTGCAAGCGCTCCGCTTAATCCGGCATAATCAGCGAGTTCGGTCTGTGCTTCGGGGCATTCTTTGAGAAGCTGCTGTACTCGTGCAATTTCAGCGGCATCTAGTGCGCCAAGGGCATAGGCAGGCAGCAGATCGCGCAGTTCATCGCATGGCGATGACTGTGAAGGTGATGTTGAAGGGGTGTTATCGTTCATATCTGCGATCTGACTGCTTTACAACTCGTACCCATACTATAAATTCGTTTGAATAGCCCTGAACAGATGATTATTCACCGATTTTGCTCCTGAACCGCGCGCAGCCACAGGCCGCGTAAAGTTTGCAAACCGCTGCGTATCCGGCTTTTGATCGTCCCCAGCGGCTCATCTAACTGCGCTGCAATTTCGCTGTGGCTCATGCCCTGAAAAAAGGCCATTTCCAATGCCTGAATCTGATCCGGTGGCAGTTGGGCGATCAAACTTTGCACCAGCGCAGCATCAGCATCGTGTATATTCGCCTGATCGATCAACGCCACCATCGTTTCAATGTCGAGCGCCACAGCGGGTGTCTGGCGTTTTTCGCGGCGCAAACGGTCAATCGCGCTGTAACGCGCCAGCGTAAGCAGCCATGTGCCAAGCCTGGCGCGAGACATATCCCAATTGGCGGCGCTGTTCCACAGCTTCATGAAGGTATCCTGCGTAGCTTCTTCCGCAAGCGCGGCATCACGCAAGATGTACACAGTTAGCCCGTAGACCTGATTGCTGTAGCGATCATACAGCTCTGCCAGCGCGGTCTGGTCGCGCCGCAGTAAGCGTTCAATCAGGCGAACATCTTCAGGTGGAGTTTCAAACATCCTGGATTCACCATGCTGCCGCGATCTCATCGGAGTCATAGACCCTGATTCTGGCATCGCGGCAGGATGATGGAAGTCTATCACAAGTCACACAATCGGGAAAATTGAGCGGATTTATATCTTGCTCTGGCGTTTATTTAGGCGCGCACCAATCGCAACCAGCAGGATGCTGAGGGCGTAAAGCGCCAACAGTGGAACAACCACCAGCCCCATGTTTACCGGATCAACGGTGGGGGTGATCAAGGCGGCAGCAATGAGCGCGCCGATGATCGCCACCCGCCAGTTCTTGATCAGCATGTGCGGTGTTACCATGCCTAACAACGCCACTACGAAAATCACCAGCG
>LMZS01000141.1 GCA_001567085.1 Chloroflexi bacterium OLB15 | reverse complement strand
ACCAATACACCGACGCGCACCTTCACGCCGTCGAATACCGCTACGCCGCACACCGACCTTTACGCCGTCGAATACCGCTACGCGTACGCCAACTAATACGCCGACGCGCACCTTTACGCCGACCAACACAGTAACTGCGTCGCATACATTTACGTTTACGCCGGCGCCGCCAGTGTTATCGCTGGTGCCAAGCTGCGTGGGTGGTCTGGTGACGTATACAATTGATCATGTTTCTGGCTCGGCAACGGGTACAGTGACCTACTCAATCACCGCGTCGGGGCAGCCTACGGTCAATGGTTCGTTCGGCCCGCTGAATGGAGCCAGTGCGCCAGTGGTAATCACGGTGAATCCGACGGCTGCATCCATACCCTACACGATTACCATCAACGGTTTCTCCTTCCCGCCGGCACTAACGACCATTTCCTGCTCTGGCGGTGGCACTGGCGGTGAGTAGCAAGCACAAGCACCATAATTTGTAAAAAGAGGCGCCCTCAACAGGGCGCCTCTTTCTTGTCTCGTTTATGCCTTATGGGGCGTAATACTTTTTGCCCTTGAGTGCGTCAGGCAGCAAATCCTCATCCGTATATTTTTCGTAGCCATGCCCGTAGCCGAGTTCTTTCATCAGTTTGGTGGGGGCGTTGCGAAGCTGCATCGGGATGGGCAGCGCCCCATGCTGATTAGCGTCTTCCAATGCGCGAAAGAAGGCTTCATATGAAGCGCGGCTTTTAGGCGCAGAGGCGAGATATGCCGCGCCATGTGCTAGATTGATCTGCGCTTCAGGATAGCCGATGATTTCGGCAGCTCTGAAGACCGCGTTGGCGACATACAGCGCGGACGGATCAGCCATCCCCACGTCTTCACTGGCGAAGATGACCATACGGCGGGCAATGAACAGCGGGTCTTCGCCGCCTGCGACCATTCTTGCCAGATAGTACAATGCAGCATCTACATTGCTGGCGCGCATACTTTTAATGAAGGCGCTGATGGTGTTGTAATGCTCCTCAGCCTGCTTATCATAGCGTAAATGCCTGGATTGGGCGGCGTCGCGCAGATTCTCTACGGCAAGCCGCTTCGTTTCGTTGGCGTATAGCTCTACGGCTGTTTCCAGCAAGTTCAATGATTGGCGGGCATCTCCGCTCGCATAGTTGACCAGAAAATCCAGCGCATCCGGCTCAATTGTAATTCCCAACTCGCGCCCACCATGCTCGATTATCTGCCTTACTTCAGCATCAGAGAGCGATTCCAGTGTGAAGACCCGCGCGCGGGAAAGAAGGGCAGAGATCACTTCAAAACTTGGATTTTCAGTGGTTGCGCCAATGAGGGTCAGCGTGCCGTCTTCAACAAAGGGAAGTAGATAGTCTTGCTGGGCTTTGTTAAAGCGATGGATTTCATCTAGAAACAGAATCGGCGATTGTTGGGGCTTTTCAGGCTCAGCCAGGCTGAATAGATCGCGTGGACTGCCCTGCCGTTCACGCCTCACTTTTTCGATAATGGCGCGAATTTCATCTTTCCCGGCAGATACTGCTGAAAGCTCATAATAATCACGTCCGGTTTGCCGTGCGATAATGCGCGCCAGTGTCGTTTTGCCAACCCCCGGCGGCCCCCACAGGATCATTGAGTAGACTTTGTTGGTCTGGATGATTTGATACAGCGGTTTGCCCGGCGCTACCAGATGCGATTGACCGACAAACTCATCTAATGTTTGTGGGCGTATTCTATCTGGCAGTGGGCGTAAGGCATCAGGCTGTGAACCGGGTTCTGGCTGATATGGGCGCGAACGACTTTTCATGTTCGGCTTCCTTTGTGGTTTAGTCAGATGGTCATTATACTCTAGCCAATATATGGCTCTGCGTCTGGCAATAAAATATGTATTTGGAGCGTCCATTGTGACTGACGAACTCGGATTAAATATTGAACATCATGGTGGAATTAGCACGCTGCGCGGCGGGGGGATGAACCGTCAGTGGAATGGCATCCACTATAAACAGGGACTGTCTGGTAAAAACGTCAATGCCTATGGTCTGTCCATGAATGTTGCGACCATTCCGCCCGGCGCGGTGGCTAAAGCGCATATACACGATGGCTTTGAAGTGATGCTTTATATTCTGGAAGGCCGCGTCCGGCATATTTTTGGTCCTGGCCTAAAGGAAACTTTGGAGAATGAAGCAGGTGATTTTATTTTCATCGAACCCGGCGTGCCTCATGAGGTCTACAACATGAGCGATACAGAACCTGTTGTCGCCATCGTTGCGCGCTCTGCCGCCGATGAGTGGGATAAAATTCTACCCTACGATCCCTCCAGCGATTCTTAAAACTGAATAATCCCTACGTTGCATAGCTGAGGGCTACATGCTTTCCATAGTTCACGCCTGCGCGGTGGTCGGCTTAGACGGGCATATTATTGAAGTTGAAACTGATTTTAATCCGCGTGCTCAGATACCTTCTTTCATCATTGTTGGGTTAGCTGATGCCGCTGTGAAAGAGAGCCGCGAGCGTGTAAGGGCGGCGATCAAGAACAGCGGTTTGCAATTTCCCCCTAAAGGTTTCGTGATCAATCTAAGCCCCGCGAATTTGCCTAAAACGAGCACAGCCTACGATCTGGCAATTGCGGTTGGGGTATTGGCGGCCACCGATCAGGCACCGCTTAAGCCGCTTGAACGCGCGCTTTTTGTTGGCGAACTGTCGTTGGATGGCAGCGTGCGCCATGTTGGGGGCGTGCTTTCAATGGCTTATGCTGCTTTACAGGCGGGCATCACGCATTTGTTCGTCCCAGTGGAAGATGCGCCGCTAGCCTCGTTTGTGCCAGATTTGACCATAATCCCTGTCGAAACACTCGCTCAACTGGTTGAGCATCTGTACGGCATGAATCCTATCCCCGCTTATGATCGTGCCAATGCCGCGGGAATGGGTAACCCGATAGATTTTGGCGGCATTACCGATTTTGCAGATGTGCGGGGTCAGGAACATGTAAAACGCGCGTTGGAAATTGCGGCAGGTGGTAACCACAATATTCTGCTAAGCGGGCCACCGGGCACAGGTAAAACGCTGTTGGCGCGTGCCCTTCCGGGTATTTTGCCGTCTCTTTCAACCGACGAAGTGCTGGAAGTGACCCGTATCTATTCCGTGGCTGATCTCATTACTGGCGGAAGGCCGCTTGTGCAGCAGCGACCCTTTCGCGCGCCGCACCATACTATCAGCTATGCCGGTATGATAGGCGGCGGCAGCATTCCGAAGCCTGGAGAAGTAACCCTCGCGCATCGCGGGGTGCTATTTCTTGATGAAGTTACTGAGGCTCCGGGCAGGCTGCTTGATCTGCTGCGCCAGCCAATTGAAGATAAAATTGTCACGATTAGCCGCGCAAATGCCTCAATGACCTATCCCGCAAACTTTCTATTGGTGCTTGCGATGAATCCCTGTGCATGTGGTTATTTTGGCGATCCTGTGCGTGCCTGCACCTGTACGCCAACCATGATCGCCCGCTATCAGGCGAAGATATCTGGCCCGCTGCTTGACCGCATTGATCTTTATGTCGAAGTGCCGCGTGTGGATTATGACAAGCTGATGAATGGTGCGAAGTCTGAGCCATCTGGCAGCGTGCGCGAGCGGGTTGAGAATGCGCGCAGTATCCAGCGAGAGCGTTTTGTAGGCTCACCCGGTGTTTATGCCAATTCGGATATGGGGCTGAAAGAAGTTGAGGAATTTTGCGTACTGACGAAGGATGCAAAACAGCTTCTTGAACTCTCGGTGAAGCGGATGCAGTTAAGCGCGCGCGCTTATCACCGTATCCTGAAACTGGCGCGTACCATTGCCGATCTCGGCGGTTCAGAGCGTATTGAAATGGCACATGCGGCGGAAGCCGTGCAATACCGGCCCAAGCAATATGCGGGATAAAGGCCTGAAAACTGCTATTGCCCTGTAAACTGCGCGCGGGTTTCGGCAGCGATTTCTTGCTGTGCGGGCGTGAGCAGGGCCCAAAATTGCTCAGGCGTGGCGATGCGTCTCGCAGAGGCTTCGGCATAACGGCGCAGCCAGTTAAAAAATGCATCTGTGCCTAGCGCCTGGCGCAGCGCCTCAAACATATTCGCCCCATTCAGGTAAACCGCATTGATATATGGCCGGATTGAGTCAAATTGGTACACGCTGCTGTTGACCGGCAAGCCGTTATAATCTGGCGGAACAAATGTGCCCACCCGGAAATCCCACCACCAGTCACGCAGATCAGGGTAAAACTCTTCTAAAAAAATCACTTCGCTGTACGTCGCTAGCGCCTCATCCAAAAATGGGTTGAAGGCTTGATCGTTGCCTACGCTTGCGTACCACCATTGATGGGCGACTTCATGAACTGTAATCAGGAATAAATAGGAAGCTGGTGTGCCGGGGTAAGTGCGGAACCAGTCTCCACCAACGAATACCAGCCCCGTGTATTCCATTCCATCTGGAAAATCGCCCTGAACAACTACCAGCCGATCATAGGGGTACTGACCAAAGAGGTCGCTGTACATCTCAACGGCACGGGCGGCCGCTTCTAATGCGTGCGCTGGCCCCCGAATCGGCCCATTTTCGCCGGGAACAATCGCATCTTCAAAGGTGACCATCTCTACCGTGACGCCGTTAGCTGTAACCTGTGAAGCCAATGATGCTCCGATGTTCAGGCTGAAAGCAAAATCGCGGCTATTTTCAAAAAGGATATGGATTTCGCCTGCGTCATGCTGCTCGATTGTTCCTGGCGCGGCAACAATCAGGTTATCCGGCGCCCCATCAATGACTAGCCGGACATCCCAGTTTGCGGGATCGGCCACGATCTGCTCGCCAATTGCTGAGACGGGGTGTATCACCCAATCGCCGTTTTGCCGAGTGGCAAGGAAGGGCAGGGCGTTGCCAAAATTAAGTTGGCGCTGGCTGTGACCGAAATAGCCGCCAATACCTGCCGCACCTTCGCCAATGACAGGAAGCACCAACCTGAAAATCATCTCGATTTCTATTGAACAGCCCGGCGGCAAAGGTTGTGGCAAGCTAATGGTCATTTGTCGCCCGGTTAGCTCGTAAGCAGGCGCTTCTTCACCATCCACCCGCAGCGAATTCAAGGTGAATGCGGCAGGTACGCGGTTAGCTTCCACGTCAAAGATTATTTGTTCCAGAATTTCGCCCGTGAGATTCAAGTATCGCGTGACTTGTGTTACATCTGCGGCGTTCTGGGAGAAGAAGATATTCACATTTGCAGTATGGGTTATGGACGGCGATCCAGCCGATGGAGGGCATACGCGCTCAGTGGCGGTTGGCGGAACGATTTCCTGCGTTTCTTCGGCAGCAACTGCTTGAATTGGTTGAAGCGTTCGTTCCGATGCCGGGATAGTCGAGTCCTGAACAACCCGTATGGTTGTAGAGGTTGGCGGAATCGAAACCGAAGCCTGCGATTTACAGGCGAATAAGGGTAGCAACAAAAAGGGGATCAGGAGAAGTGTTTGAAGCTTCATATTGTGAATTCTGCCTGAATTCCTACGCCTGTTCAACTACGTATATCCGCCGCCGTAACAAACGGTGAACGACTGTGTTATTCTTGTCAGATGTTTATTCTATTTGAAGGGGGAAGAAGGCTTGGAGAACAACCCTTGGCGCGATCAAATCGCGGGACTTATTCAGCTTACGCGCTGGAAAGAATACGTCCCGTTTGTAATTCCTCTAACCCTGCTTGGCGCGCTTTTAGCGACAAGTTTGAACGGCACCTTTCTTGATTGGCGGGTGCTGCCAGTCACATTGGCGAATATCCTCGCCGTTGCATACGCTTTCATGATCAATGACATTGAAGATGCGCCAGACGATGCGCGCGATCCCGATCGCGCGGCACGCAACCCCGTAACCAGCGGGCGTATAGGCGTTGCTTTTGGCTATGCTGCCTGCCGCATCGTGGCGGTGTTTACACTAATCATGTACGCGCTGGGCGGGTGGATGGTTTTTGGCATAGGCGTTGCTACGCTGCTGCTTTCGCACCTGTATTCATGGCGGGCTGTTCGGTTAAAGGCATGGCCGGTTACGGATATCCTGTCGCATTCACTGATGTTGAGTGGTTTGCTGCTGCTTGCTGGCTTTTTCCTGTATGGCACCGCGCCGGGCGTGGTCTGGTTTGTAGCGTTAGGCGCAACGCTGGTTTCTGTGTATGGGCAGTTGTATAACCAGCTTCGCGACTATGACATGGATAAAGCCGCCGGGCTGCACAATACTGCTATTTTGCTTGGCGAACGCAATACGCGCTGGGCGATGTATCTGTGCATCGTGCTGGCGTTGGTATGCCTGCTGATCGCTATCTTCCAGGGAATTTTCCCGGTCTGGCTTGGGCTGGTGCTGGTGCTGGCAATCCCTATCAGTATGTTTTTTCGCTCAAAAACGGACATGCGCGGTGGCAAAGCGGTGGATGCTACCGGCACTATGCAAATGCAAGTGATGGTTATTCTCAACCTCACGATTTGCGCGTGGTTCGCGGTAACATTGGTTCAGCAGGTCACTGTCGTTTAACTGGCTGACCTTCTGGATAATCATGGGCTTAAATTCAATACATCAAATCTTGTTCAACGCCGGTATTTTATTCTCGCTGGCTCTCGGCGTTTGGGCGGCAGTGATGGCGACTCGCAACCAGTCGATCTCTGGGAACTTTTGGGGCGCAGTCGCCACCTTCGCCATCCTTTCGGGGATCACGCTGGTTCTTGGCATTATCATGGCGTTGATGGGACTGCAACCGCCGCGAATGGTCACCTATTTTCTGTATATGGCCTGGTTAGTGGTGATTATGCCCGGCCTGTTCACAATTTTGCGGGGGCGTGACGATCGGAGTGCCGCAATCGCGTTTGCCATCCTCTGCTTTTTTAACGCCGCAACGGCCTTTAGCATGACACAGCGCGCCGTGGTTGGGCCGTGGATGCCCGTCGCCTAAGCCTGATTGAAGTCATCGCTGCCTGCTGGATCGTGGCGGCTTGTGGCCCTGAGCCTACGCCGCTGCCAGTGGTGGTATCAACCGCTACGTTCCTTCCTCAAAGTGTGCAGTTGCCCACTTCAACCGTGACAGATTCCATTGTGGAGTATGTAGCTGATCCCGTTGGAGCGGAAATTCTGGCTGCTGCTTTTGCCACTGCTAGCGAAATGCCGATCATTCAGATTGCGGCTGTGCCACAGTTAAGCGGCGATCCATCACAAATCATTATTAGCTCCAGCCCCTTTGACGCTGGACAGCCTCTTTTAACGCCATTTTTATACGGCCTCGCGCTGGATAGCTCAGATTTACTGCCGGAATCTGCTGAAGTGGCGCAGGCGCTGCTAGATTATTTGCGCCTATTGGCCGCTGAAGCGCGAGATAGCGTTCGCCTGACTGAAGCTCAGCGCGGGATACGCCAATCTTTGGCGAATGCCGGGTATCCTGATGGCATTTTGATCAGCATTAATTACGCGATCCCGGCGCTTGTGCAAGAGCTTGCGGCAGCGGGGATTGAGGTTATTGAAACCCCCTCACAGCCCGCGCAGCTACAGGTCATCTTTAGCGATGCCCAACGTCAGGCCGCAGCTGCTGCATACGGTGAAGCGAATCTGATTTATGGGTATCCTCTGCCCCTGTATTATGCAGCCAGTCCCGGCTTGCAGGTCACAATTGGCAGCAGCGGGCTGCCGGTAATTGCCAACGGTTTGTGAGAGGGCGGGTATAATTTCTGGGGTAGCGTACCGAAGAGGACACCACGTTGGAACTCATCCTGAGCCACGAAAATGCTGATTTTGACGCCGTTGGCTCAATGCTTGCGGCACATAAACTTTACCCACACGCGATCCCGGTGCTGCCTGAACGATTAAACCGCAACGTTGCCGGTTTTCTAGCGCTGTTTGCCTCCGTTCTGCCCTTTGTAGAACGCGAAGATTTGCCTGATGAGCGTTTGACAAGTGTGATTCTGACTGATACCCAGCAGATCCCGCCTTTTAAGGGGATTACTAAACGGGTCAAGATACGAATCATTGATCATCACCCTCTCAAAAAGCCGCTTTCTCCAAAAATTGAGTATGAAGGCGAGGTCATTGGCGCGGTATCAACCCTGCTGGCCGAACGGTTGCAGGTTGCGCAGATACGTTTATCTTCATTAGAGGCCACGCTTATCGCGCTGGGGATTTATGAAGATACCGGCTCATTTCAATTTAGCAATACTACCCCGCGCGATTTAAAAGCGGCGGCGTATTTGCGGGGGCAAGGGGCTGATCTGGATATGATTAGCCGGTTTCTGGATCTGCCTTTGAATTCTGCGCAGCAAGGGCTGTACGAATATTTCGTGCGTTCGCTGGAAACGCGAAATATTGAAGGCTATTCTGTGATGGTGGGCGCGACCCGCATTGATGAGCGAATGGGCGAGTTGAGCGTGGTCGCAAATAAGCTGATGGACACTTTTGATCCCACCGCGCTGTTTCTGCTCATCCAATCGCCGGATATGCTAAACCTGATCTGCCGATCAGGCGACGATGCTGTTAACGTGGCTGAAATCGCCAGGCAACTTGGTGGGGGCGGCCATCTTCGCGCCGCTGCGGCGGTGCTGCGTGAGATTGAATTGCCTGACGCTGTAGTGCAGGTATGGCAGTTGGTGACCACGCAAATACAAGACTCGCAGCATATCTTGCGCGTCAGCGATTTGATGTCTTACGGCGCAAAAGTGTTTGAGGTGAAGACTCCGCTGCGCGAGATCATGCCGCTAATTTCACGCTTAGGCCATGAAGGTTATCCGGTAGTGGAAAATGGCCGTGTGGTCGGTGTGCTGCAAGCCCGCGATGCTTATCGGGCAGGGCAGCATGAATTATCGCATCTGAGTGTTGGCGATGTGATGGTTGCCGGGGAATTAACCTTGAAGCCGGATGATACGATAGCCGAACTTGAACAGAAAATGGTGGTTACTGGGCTGGGGCAGATCCCTATAGTAGATGATGCTGGCAGGCTGATCGGCATCGTCACGCGCACAGATCTGCTGCGCCACTGGGCGCATTTGCATCCAACAGAAGATGCAGGCTTACGTATTAGCCTAAAGCAGTTCAAGAAAACGCTGGGCGCGCCAACAACTGATTTGATTCAGAAGATTGCGGAATTTGCGGAAGGGCAGGGCAGTGGCATTTATCTGGTCGGCGGAGTGGTGCGGGATGTGCTGCTAAAACGCGCAAATGATGATCTGGATTTTGTGATCGAGGGAGATGCTATCGAATTTGGCGAACGCATCGTTGAAGCGCTAGGCGGTCGTTTGCATGTTCATCGCGCTTTCGGCACGGCTAAATGGATATTGGAAGGCTCGCGCATCGCGGGCGATATGCTGCCGGTACACGTTGATTTTGTTTCGGCGCGGAACGAATACTATCAAGACCCCGCCGCGCTGCCCATCGTTATCCGAAGCTCGGTCAAATTGGATTTACGGCGGCGTGATTTTACGATCAATACGCTGGCTGTGCGTTTGGCGCCAACCAACCGTCTGGGCGAGATACTGGACTATTTTGGCGGGCTGCACGATCTGGACTCCCGGCTGATTCGGGTTTTGCACAGTTTAAGCTTTGTGGATGATCCCACCCGCATCATGCGCGCGGTACGTTTTGAACACCGGCTTGGCTTTACGATTGAAGAGCGCACCGCAGACCTTGTGGAGACGGCGCTGCCGCTGGTTTCACGCTTAACAGGCGAGCGTATCGCTGCTGAACTGGATTTGCAGTTGGCTGAAGATCAACCAGAGCAGGCGATGCTGGCGCTTTCGCGGCGAGGTATCTTGACTGCCATTCATACAGCGCTGCTTTTTACGCCGGAAATGGCGGAAAAATTTCAATACGCACGAGATAAATTTGGCGCTTCGTCCGCATTATATTGGCATGTCTGGCTGACGGGCATTCCTGTACAAAACATGCTTGACGTTGCAAAACGGCTGGCGTTGGGTGCAGGTGTCATCCGGTCATTAGCTGTGGCTGCTGAACTGATCACCCATGTAGATGAATTATCCCAGCCAGAATTAACGCCGGGCGAAGCAGCGGCTTTGTTTGAGGGTAAGCCGGAAACTGCCCTGCATGCGGCGGCGGTGTGGCTGCATGGCTCGTTGGCGGAAAAGCGAATATATCAGTATCTTGATATATGGCGTTTCGTACAGATCGCGGTCAGTGGCGAAACCTTACGCGAACGTGGGCTTACACCCGGCCCATGCTATACGCGGCTGTTAAAACGCTTGCGCGTTGCCCGGTTGAATGGGGAAGTACAAAACGATCAGGAAGAATTTGCACTTTTGGATCGGCTGATCGCTGAGAGATTTTGCGATTAGCCTGCGAAAGTCAGATAATGGTACAAGTTTCTCCCTTAGATCGGCAATCGTAGGGTTGGCAGGCGCGTAGATTGCGGTATCATTCATGGGTGTAACAAATTCCTATCGGGAGCATTGCGTTAATGGCAATTGAGCAGCAGACTGTTCGCGTAACACGTTGGACTGGCGGGCAGCACCCAACCATTTCGATCATTTCGCGAATGATGCAAAAAGAAGGATTGCGCCCTTACGTTTGGGAAAATACCCCGAATTATCGCTACGCAGTTCGCAGTCATGGCTACAATAAAGTCATGTTCCTGATTGAAGGCCAGCTTGAAATTACTTTTCCAGATAGCAACCAGAAAGTAAAAATGCGGGCAGGGGATCGGCTGGATATCCCGGCTGGCGTGCGGCATGGCGCAATTGTGGGTATGGGCGGCGCGAAATGTGTTGAAGCGGCGCTTCAATCCTAGATAGACACATCGCTAACCCTTCATGATTGATTCTCCGACGGCTAATTCACAATCCCATCACTGTGTGTAAACCATCCGCCATAGCCCAACGTATGCCGCAGGAACGCGCTCTATGGTCATTTGCCATGTACGGGCGGGTGAGACGGGCGGTTGTGCTTGGTTATGAGGATCTATCCCAGCTTCCTTTGACGACAATTTATGCGGCGTTATATTGCGCAGCCGAGCCGCAGCACCCGGAACATTTGCTTTCGGGCGAGTGGCAGGGCGCCGCATTAGCAGATTTGATGGCTGAAGCAGAATTACAACCCGGCGCGAACAGCGCGGTTATTTATGGCGCCGATGGAAGCCAGTTGGCTTTACCCGCGACAGCGCTTGAAGGCGCGGTATTGGCGACAAGGTTGAATGGTGAAGCGCTTACCGCTGAACAAGGTTTCCCTGCAAGGCTTATCGTGCCGGGCTTGACCGCCTGCGATATGCCGCGCTGGGTAGAACGCATTGAATGGTCGGCTGAAACAGCCACACCCCCTGCGCCCGCGCAAAATATCGCGGTGCTTACTTCACCGCCGCCGGGCGCGTTCATCAGCCAACAGGTTCATCTTCAGGGGCTGGCTCTTGCTGCCGATCAGGCCGTTTCAGCCGTTGAGTTGAGCATTGATGACGGTGATTGGTTTGCAATCCCGCTTCATATTGAGGCGAATCACATGGCGCGCTGGTCTTTGGATTGGACGCCGCCGGGCGCGGGGCAATACGGGCTGAAGGTTCGCGCCGCCGCATCCGTGAATACGCATCAAGTGACCATCATAGTGAACTAACGCAATGATCTCTAGACGACAGTTTTTACAGGTGGCCGGGATCAGCGTTTACGGGTTATCCAGTACGCAGATGGCCGATGTGCTGGGGCTGGTTTTACCTGCTTCAGCAGTTTCTCAGGAAGCCGCTTTTGGCCGCCTTTTATACCCCGCGTCTGTAACTGATGATCTCGGAATTGTGATTTCGAGTCTGATTCCTGATACCGTCGTTCAAATTATTAGCAGTTCAGCGGCGGCTTATACGCTCAATCAGGGTGTTGTCAGCCGGAGCGCAATTCAGCCGATGGCCGATTTTGGCGCGGCATCTTTCGTACCTGATACCCCTTGCCCGGTAGAAGTGATCGCTCCGGTTGCCGCAGTTCGCCAATGGTGTGAACCTTCTGCGCCGCTGATTTCACGGGTGGGGCATGGCGGCGTTTTTGCATATGGTGGATAGCCTTGAGGTGGGGGGCGCGCGCTGGCTAGGCATTGCCAGCGATTCGAACGCGCCTTTAATGGGTTGGACGGAAGCTGTTCGCTGGCGTGAGGCGGCGTCCAGGTCAGAAGAATTTTCTTTAGCCGATACCCTTCATCTGAACCGGCATACGCAGCAATTGAGCGTGTTCGACGGAGATCGGTTGTTATGGGGCGCAAGCGCCGCAGTATCACAGGCCATGCCCGCCGGAACCTATCCGCTGGATGGACGCGTGGTTTCAAGCGTGCTTCCTGAGGCGGGTTTGATGGGCACCCCCTGGATACACAACTTTAGTGGCTATAGCCTTTCAGGCGCATACTGGCATAATCAATTTGGGCTGGATGCTGGCCGCTCGGTGGTGGGCGCGCCAATTCAGCTTCAACCTTCAGCCGCGCGCTGGATATATCGTCATTTTCGTTCAAATGGAGTCCTTCACGTCGTATAAACCCGTGAAACTAATTGAGGCAGTTATATGGATGTCACTATTTGGGTTGCGGCGCTAGCGGGCATTGTAAGCTTTCTTTCTCCCTGTGTTTTCCCCTTAGTACCCGCCTATGTTGGCTACTTAAGCGGCCGCGTCACTCAGAATGTTGCCTATCAAACCGCATCTTCTAATGGTCAGGTAACGCTGCGTGCGGTGGATCGTATCAGCACGCTGGCGCATGGCGTTGCTTTTGTAGCAGGCTTCACCCTGATTTTTGTCGTTTTTGGACTGGCTACAACAGTTTTCATCCGCCAGATTGGCGGCCAGAACGTGGCTTTAGTACGTGACATTATCGGGCGCGTTGGCGGCCTGTTGATCATCTTTTTTGGCTTGCAGTTTTTGGGCGTGTTACCGCTCATATTCCGCAAGGCACAGGCCAGCGGCGTTACCCGGCATTTCTGGTTTAGCGCCCTCGTTTTTGCCGCTTTGGTTATTGTCGCCTTGTGGGCAATGGTTGACTGGCTGTTTGCGCTTCCGGTGGTGGTGGTGGTTACCCTTTGGTTCTTCCTTGGCGGGGCGTTTAGCAAGCCAGAACGCTTCTGGTCGGAAACCTTTGAACGCTTTCAACGGGTGGTATATGCGGATACCCGCCGCCAGTTTTCAGGCACTTCGCGCCGGGGATTCTTTTCCTCATTAACGCTGGGGATCGTTTTTGCCGCAGGTTGGACGCCATGTATCGGCCCGATCTATGGCAGTATTTTGACGATGGCCGCGACGGGCGCCGATGTGGGGCAGGCTGGGGCATTGATGCTGGCCTATTCGCTGGGGCTGGGGATTCCGTTTCTGATCGCCGCGCTGCTGCTTGACAGCATACAAGGCCTTTTCCGGCGGATGCGCCGCTCGGTGCGTTACATTGAGCTTGCCAGCGGTGTATTCATGATTATTATCGGGGTGCTGGTGGCGACTGGCAGGTTGCAAATGCTAAGCCAGAGCTTTGCTACCCAGTTTGCTGATCTATCTTATCGGATGGAAGAATGTGCTGTCGGGCTGTCGCAGGGTGAGCTGACGCTGGGCGAATTTGCTTCCTGTATTGGTGATGCCGGTGAGCCAGAGGCTCCCTTGACGAATCAAGTTCCCCCTGTGAATACGTCAGTGGATTATGGAGGGGGCGCTGGTTATAATCTCCCCTCATGATTCAAACTCAGGATACCCCGTCGCGTATTCATAAAATGCTGCTGTGGGTAACTGCTGTAACTGCTCTTAGCGCAGGGCTGATGCTGATTTTCAGCCAGAAACTGCCGGATAGAGTGGATTTTTCTGGCGTGCTGGTTGGTGAGCAGTATTTTGCGCCGGAAGTTGGCGCATTGGCTCCGCCGTTTACGCTGCCGGATTTGGCGGCGGCTGAACCAGTCGATTTGCTTAGCTTACGGGGAACGCCCGTCATACTCAATTTTTGGGCGACGTGGTGCCCTCCGTGCGAAGCTGAAATGCCGGAGCTTATACAGTTCAGCAGCGAATACCCTTCAGTACGCCTGCTCAGCGTTAATGTAGGCGAGTCGCCAGCGCAAGTAAGCAGATGGCTGGCGGAACGGGGGCTTGAGCTGCAAGTGCTGATGGATTTAAATTCTGAAGCAGCCTCTGCGTACCGTTTGCGCGGGCAGCCAACAACCTTTGTCATTGCTCCCGATGGGGCAATTGTTTCAGCCATATATGGGCCAACTACTGTTACTCAACTGCAATTGATTGTCGAGCCATTACTATGACACCAACAGCCCCACGATCTAAACCACCAAAGGCCGGAGCCGTGAGGGCGAACAGGCTTGTACTTGGCTTTTCCCGACACTGGCTGTTGATCGTCGGAATACTGGTTGGTATCTACGCCTCACTGCCGTTCATTACGCCGGCGCTTATGGAAATTGGTTTTACGCCGGCGCGGGTGTTGTATACGCTGTATGCGCCGTTCTGCCACCAGTTTGGCTTCCGTTCATTTTTCGTATTTGGCGACCAGTTTACTTATCCGCGTGCTATCGTTGGCACAGAGAACGTCCCGTTTGAAACATATGTCGTCAACGAGCCTGAATTTTTGGCAAGTTACGACTACTATTATCGCCGTTATCACAACGATCAACCGCCATCCCAGCCGGTGACGGCAGAAGAACTGGCGACCACCTTTACGCCCTGGTTTCAGTTTGCTTCTAAAGATTTTATTGGCAGCCAAACGATGGGCTATAAAACCACTTTATGTATTCGTGATGTTTCTATTTATGCTGCAATTTTCCTGGGCATCGTTATCTATTCCCGGCCTTTCGTGCGCCGGCGAATCCGGCCGGTACCGCTTATCTTGTATTTGCTGCTTGGCGTAGTGCCTATCGGCTTAGATGGCGGCAGTCAGTTATTGGGCTATCCTCCGTTTAACCTGTGGCCGCCGCGTGAAACTCTCCCCATTTACCGCGTTATCACTGGCGCGCTGTTTGGCATCATGACCGCCTGGCTGGCGCTTCCATATTTTGACGCATCCATGCGCGAGACACGCTACAACCTTGAGGCTAAACTTCGGAAGGCCGGTTTAGAGCCTTAACCCCAAAACAGCAAGGGTGACACGGGCTTTGATATGGCGGCTATGCCCCAAAAGCGGAAGCAGTCGCTCTTGCGCTTTATGCAGTAAGCGCTTCCCCTTTCATTGGCGGATCAACATACATTTTTGAACGGTTATTTTCACGGTTATGGCGGCTTTTCACGAATGTGCGCTAAGCCGAAAGCCGCCAGCAGGTGGATATATCACAAAGGTGATGGAAAAGTTGGCGCCGCAAGCGAAGGAATCTTGACATATGGCTTATTCGACCCGTATAATGACCCGTCTTAAGTAAGAAGCCAAAGATTCAGGAGCGCCATTGTGGGTCCGTTGCCAAAGAAGCGTCATTCGCATAGCCGCACGCACCGTCGTCGCGCCCATGACGCGCTCACGCTCAAACAGCTTGCCAAGTGTGAAACTTGCGGCGCCTACCATCTGGCGCACCACGTTTGTATGAAGTGTGGCAGCTATCGCGGCGTGACCGTTATTGACGTTAAAGACGACGAATAAAGCAATACTGCGTATTGAACTTGAGAGCCGTACAGGGTTTGTGCGGCTCTTTTGTTTTGAGGGAATGACATGACATTATTAACGACTGCGTTTGTATTTCCGGGGCAGGGATCGCAGGTAGTGGGCATGGGCAGCGATGTTGCACAGGCCTTTTCGGTTGCAGGGCAGATGTATGAAGAAGCGAACGATATTTTAGGAATCTCAATCTCCAGCCTATGCTTCTTCGGCCCTGAAGAAGACTTGAATAATACTTTTAATACCCAGCCAGCCTTATATGTAACCAGCCTTGCTATTCTGCGCGCGTTGGAAACGGAACTGCCGGAAATTCGCCCTGCATTTTATGCCGGCCATAGCCTCGGAGAATTGACGGCGTTGGCTGCATCCGGCGCCATGACATTTGCTGATGGCCTGCGGTTGGTGCGCGAGCGCGGCCGCCTGATGGAAGAGGCGGGAAAGCAAAACCCCGGCGCTATGGCGGCGCTTTTAGGGTTGAATGCCGATGTGGTTGAGGAAGTTTGCCGAAAAGCTGAGGAAACAACCGGGCAAACGCTGGTGCTTGCAAATGATAATTGCCCCGGCCAGATTGTGATTTCTGGCGCGGTTGAGGCTGTTGATGTGGGGATCGTTCTTGCTAAAGAAGCAGGCGCGCGCCGCGCAGTTAAACTGCCGGTGAGTATCGCCTCACATTCGCCATTGATGCAGGCTGCATCTGATAGCTTCCGTGAAGCGCTGGATACGATTGAATTTTCGCAGCCTTCTGCGCCGGTGTATGCAAATATTACTGCCGCTCCATTGGAAACGCCGGATGCTATTCGCGCTGAGCTGACGAATCAGTTGGTTAGCCGCGTTCGCTGGACAGATACCGTACAAAATCTGGTAAAAGACGGGGCGACCACCTTTGTTGAGATTGGCCCTAAAGACGTATTAAGCGGGCTAAACCGGCGTATCAGCAGCGAAATAACATCTGTTTCGCTGAATAGTGAGACGGCAATTAGAGAGTATGTGCAGAATATCACAACAAATACATAATTTTGTTGGATGTTCGTAAGCTAGTGCGAAGTTGCGCTAAGCTTTAACGTGTAATAGCATGAGTGTGTTGTTTAATTCAATTGCGCCACCGAGGGGGGCAATATGATTTTAAGGAAACTGGGCTTATTGGTAACTGTGGGCTTGCTGGTGTTAGCAGCATGCCAACCAGCGCCAACGGCGACACCACGCCCGACAAATACTACCGCGCCTACGGATGAGCCGGCTGTAGAACCTACTGAAGAAGTTACTGAGGCGGCTACCGTTGAAGCCACTGAGGAAGCGGCTACTGAAGAACCGACTGAAGAGGAAATCGCAGAGCCGACTGAGGAAGTTACTGAAGAAATAACCGCAGAACCTACCGAAGAAGCGACGGAAGAGCCGACTGAGGAGCCGACGGCTACCAATACCCGCCGTCCAACCCGCACTACTGTGCCTACGGAAG
>LMZS01000140.1 GCA_001567085.1 Chloroflexi bacterium OLB15 | reverse complement strand
CTATGATTGTTAGCATGACAAATCAACAAAACACAACCCAATCCTCAAGTCTCCGTCCACTCGTCTTATTTACTAATGACGACGGTATCGCCTCGCCCGGCCTGTGGGCATCTGCAGCTGCATTTGCCGATTTTGCCGATGTACTGGTGGTTGCCCCACGCGAACAACAGTCAGGCACTGGCCGCAGTATGCCTGTCACCAGCGAGGGGCGTATTTATGCTGAAGAACGTGAAATTGACGGCTGCCGTATTCAAGCCTATTCAGTTGATGGCACGCCCGCGCAAGCCGTGCAGCATGGCATCATCGAATTGGCTGACCGCCTGCCGTCGCTGGTGGTTTCCGGCATCAATTATGGCGAAAACTGTGGCAGCGGCGTCACCATCTCTGGCACAGTTGGCGCTGCGCTAGAAGCGGCCAGCATGAATATTCCCGCGCTTGCGGTATCGCAAACCACCCGCCACGATCTCCATCTCACTTACAGTCAGGAAGTGGATTTCAGCGTTGCCGCGCAGTTCACCCGCCGCTTTGGCCTGTGGATGATGAGCGCGCGCCGCCCCGATGATGTGGATGTGTTGAAGGTGGATATTCCGCTGGAAGCGACGCCCGACACTGATTGGAAAATCACCCGCATTTCCCGCCATCGCGTTTACTGGCCGACCCGCCCGGAGCGCGTGGCGCTAGGCGATGTTGGGCGCATCGGTTACCACTTTGAGGGTTCCCCGGCAAAAGCTGAACCAAACTCTGATGTATACGTTGTGCTTCATGAAAAACTGGTTTCAGTCACGCCGATGAGTCTTGATATGACCTCGCGCACCGATCTGTTCCGCCTGGATCAGGCGATTCGCGCTGAAGCTTCGGTAAACGGTGCTGATGAACATGCCCAGCGGCCAGTTCAGGAAATGCGCCGCAAAGCCCGCTACAAGGCTATCGCCGCCGACTGACCCTTGTTTGAACGCCTGATGCAGCCCTGAACATCGCTTTTGTGCGCCTTCACCAGAAATTCGCCTGAAATATTGGCGAGTTTTGGGGGTTGGCAAACTATGGGGTGCATGGGTTATAGTAAGCTACGATCTTACGACACCTTAGTCCGGTGTTGAAAAACGCCCTTAAGCAAGGCCGATCATGAGCTTCCAAAATCAACTTCACTACAAACAACTTATTGGCGGCGAGTGGCAAAACGCACTCGCAGGTGGCTCCTGGGAACTTCTCAACCCGGCTACTGAAGAGGTACTAGGGATTATTCCCTATGGCGGCGCAGAGGATGCACAGGCCGCCATGAATGCTGCTGCCGCCGCGCTCCCTGCATGGTCAAAGAAAACGCCCTACGAACGCGCTGAGATATTGATGCGCGCCGCCGCGTGGATTCGCGCGCGGATTGACGATCTGGCAGTCATCACAACAGAAGAAAGCGGCAAGCCGCTTCGCGAGGCACGCGGAGAATGGACTACTGGCGCAAATCTGCTGGAATGGTATGCCGAAGAAGGCAAGCGCGTTTATGGGCGTATCGTTCCTGCCCGTGTTGCTACGCGCCGCATCATGGTTATGCATGAGCCAGTTGGGGTCGTCGGCATCATCACCGCGTGGAATTTCCCGGTTTACAACCTTGCGCGCGCATGGGCAGCGGCGTTAGCAGCAGGCTGCACCATCGTTGGGCGACCCAGCGAATACACGCCGCGCTCTGCCATGATTTACGCACAGGCGCTGCACGAAGCGGGTATACCCGCTGGCGTGGTCAACGTGATTAGCGGCGATCCGGATGCGATGGGTAAAGTGATGCTTGCCGATCCGCGCTGCCGCAAGATCAGCTTCACGGGCAGCACCCGCGTGGGTAAACTGCTGATGGATGGCGCTTCGCAAACCGTCACTAAGCTTTCGCTGGAGCTTGGCGGTAATGCCCCGGTGATCGTGTTCCCCGATGTAAATGTTGAAGAAGTGGCTAAGCAGGCGGTGCAGTTCAAATATCGTAACAACGGTCAGGTGTGTATCTCGCCACAGCGCTTTTTCGTGCACAGCCGCATCGTTGAAGAATTTGCGGAACGCACCGCTGCTATCAGCCAGAATTTGCGACTCGGCAGCGGCCTGCTTGAAGACACAGACGCAGGCCCGCTGATCAACGCGCGCCAGCGTGAGCGGGTTGAACAAATGGTTGGCGCAGCTAAGTTGGAAGGCGCAGAGGTGCTGGCAGGCGGCAACCGCCCCGCCACCATTGATCGCGGTTACTTCTACTCGCCAACCGTCCTGATGAATATCCGCACCGACATGCAAATTTACCGGGAAGAGATTTTCGGCCCGGTCATGCCGATCCTCACATTTAGTGAGCCAGAGGAAGCCCTCGCCCATGCCAATGCGCTTGAGTACGGGCTTGCCGCCTACGTTCAAACCAATAATTTGAACACCGCGATAAAAATGTACGAAGACCTGGAGTACGGCATCGTTGCAGTGAACGAATGGATGCCCTCTACTCCCGAAGCGCCGTTTGGCGGCATGAAAGGTAGTGGCATGGGACGCGAATGCTCAACTGAAGGACTGTTTGAATACATGGAAGTAAAAACGGTGTTTATAGGTGGTGCGCCATGATACCCGTCTCAGAGCAGCCTCCCAACGTTCGCCCGGACGCGAGCAAAATTGTGGTGACAACCACCCGTCCGGAGCATGTCCCTGCCCTCGCGGCATTGCAGAAAATTGTGTTTCCCACCCTCGAACCAGAGGAACATTTCACAGAAGCAAAATACCTCAAGCATATCGAGCTTTTCCCTGAGGGACAGTTCGTTGCCTTGTATCCGATCAACGGGCAGCTAACGCCCGTTGCGGCGACAACCACATTCCGCACTCATTTTGATTTCAAGAACTTTCAGCACACCTACCTTGAAGCTATCGCCGATGGCTGGTTGACCAACCACGATTCTACTGGCGAATGGCTTTATGGCGGCGACATGAGCGTTCATCCGGCTTATCGCGGGTTACGCATTGGGCGCAAGCTTTATGAAGCAAGGCGCGAAATTGTGCGCAGGTTAAATTTACGTGGGGAAATTGCCGGCGCGCTCATTCCCGGCTATGTCCATCATGATCGCGAGCTAACGGTTGCCCAATACGTGCTGCGCGTTTGGCAGGGTAAACTGCAAGACCCTACCCTGTCCATGCAAATTCGTAACGGCTTCCGTATTCGCGGCATCCTTTACGAACACATCAGCGATCCGCGTTCTGGCAACTGTGCCACGTTGATCGTTCGCGAAAATCCACAGTATCAGCCGCCAGCATCTATGCCGGCACAACCAGCGGCACACGCGGCAGCGCATTATGAACCGCGCCCATCCAGCCTGCGCGTTCACCGCAAAACCTTGCCGAGAACCCGACGCCCAACGCAAATTGTGCGCCCGCTCTCGAATCAGTTGTGAAAGCTATTGCTTGAATTTTCTTCAGCCCGGACGGGGAATCGCCTTGCCCGGTTTCTGGCTAGCGGAATTGTGCGGCTCGCTCTTTTAACGCCGCTACTGCGCCCTGCGGCGCGGTGACGCTACCCATACGGATATCCGGTTTCACAGCTTCGCCATGATAATCGCTGCCACCAGTCTCAACGAGATTATAGCGAGATGCCAATGCTTTAAGATTGGCGCGAACATGCTCGTTATTGCCGGGATGCCAGATTTCAACACCATCTAACTGGCTGGGGATCAACCGCTCTATCAGCCTGGGATAATGCGGCACATAACCGGGATGCGCCAGTACCGCCGCGCCACCCGCCTGATGGATCAAGGCGACAGCGCCTTCAGGGGAAAGCCGCGCCCGCGCCACGTAAGCCGATCCGCCAGCGCGCAGATAGCGGTCAAATGCATCCGGCACGCTCTCTACAAAGCCTGCCTCTAGCAACGCGCGCGCGATGTGCGGGCGCCCCACTGCCCCGCCCTGCGCGATTTCTAACACGCGTTCCCATACCAGCGGCATCCCCAGCGCCGCTAATTTTACGAGAATCGCCTGCGCGCGGGTAAGGCGATCATCGCGAAAGCGATGTAGCGCATCCTGAAAACCGGGCGCGTCTATCTGGATGAAATAACCCAAAACATGCACATCAATGCTGGTTTCGCGCCCTTTTACAGGGTCAAAAACCGTATCTTCCGCGCTCAGCTCGATGCCAGGGATAATTTGAGGCTGCTCATAAGGGGGAAATGAAACCGCCGCAGCGTGCTGTGCGGCGGCAATTCCAGCAGTTGTATCGTGATCTGTTATGGCGATGGCGCTCAAACCCTCACGCTGCGCCCGCGCAACCACTTCCGCAGGTGGGTATTGCCCATCTGAGGCGTTAGTATGAACGTGCAAATCAACCGGCATAATGCCGCAAGTTCAGCAGCGCGCCAGTTAACGGCGCGGCTCAACAATAAAGCGAACGGCTGTCCGTTCCTGCCCTTCAATATCTACTTCAGTGAAATACGGAATACAAACAATATCAATTTGATCGCCGGAAAGATAACCACGGGCGATTGCCAACGCTTTCACCGCCTGGTTTACCGCACCCGCGCCAATCGCCTGTACTTCGGCATAGCGATGTTCCCGGATCACAGCAGCGATTGCGCCTGCCACAGCCGTCGAACGAGACTTCGCCGAAACCTTAATTACGTCTGCCTTATCGCCAGTCACAGCGATCTCATCCGCCTCATAACGGGAAAGATTCGCATTATTGTCATGAAGATCGGTCATGTGCCGTGTCGTCCTCTATGCTGAATGAACTTTGTAAATTTTAGGTCATTGTACAGCCGATCTAAACCCTTGTCTATAACCGGGCAATTTATTCTGTAACAATCTCCTGGCCTGTTTATTGGGATAATCCAGAATGATACAAACGTTCATCTCTCATACCTATTACAAACTGATCAAACCGATCAGGATTTATCCCAATGTTAAAAAGTTCCATTTTTCACAAGCGCAAAATAGTTTATGAACTACGTATTTTTTTCGCCAGATCATTCATTTTTTATCCCAAACTGCCTGCGATAACGGCGATTCTTTGGGTTATACGGGCGATCCCAGCGGGATTGGTGAAGGGTTTGATTCCTGGAAGACTCCAGTTCATTTCCCAACCTTAAAATTTTAGGTTTTTTAAGGTTTCTTGATTGCTCATTACAGAACCATAAGCTATACTGCGCTTAAGTGCTCAGAACAAAAGAAGCAGCCTCTCATAAGTGCCAGAGCGCACTTTCTGAGCCAAAACACGCGATAAAACAAATGTTAAAAACGCGATCAGCAGCGGGTGATCTCCTCCGGTTGGTTTGTGCTGCCTGCCGGCCAATATAGGTCTTTGTGCAGCGCCGGAAGTCAAAGAAAGTTGTTTCCATGAACGCCCAGGACGCCTGGAACGCAGCCTACGCTCAACTTGAACTCCAACTAGACCGTCCTACCTTTGAAATGTGGGTACGCGGCGCGGCATTTGTTGGCGTGGAAGGCGAAACTTTTATCATTGCGGTCAAAAATATCACCGCGCGCGATATGCTTTCGCAGCGCTTATACCGCAACGTTCGCCGTCTGGTCAGCGATTTCTATGGCGGCACGGTAGAGCTTCGGTTTGTGATTCGCAAACCTGCTCCCAAAGCCGAAAAATGGCCGAAGCGCAGGAAATGCCGCTGTTCAAGCTGCTTGCCCAACAACCAGCGCCGCAGCCTGTGTCTCCGCTGCCAGCAGCGCCGCCGGTAGAAGATGTCGTGCCGCTGCACCAGCGCGTCCCACGCCCCAAAGCCAAAGACCTGCCTGAAAGCACCTTAAACGCCGGTTATACCTTTGAGCGATTCATTCCTGGCAACGTGAACCAAATGGTGTATGCCGCCGCTCGCGCTGTTGCCGAGAACCCCGCCGCTTCATACAACCCGTTTTTTATTTATGGCGGCGTTGGCTTAGGCAAAACGCATCTGGTGCAAGCGATTGCTCATGCCTGCACCGCGCGCGGGCTGCGTACTGTTTATGTACCTGCTGAAGCCTTCACCAACGATCTGGTGGAATCAATTCGCAGTAAAACCACCGCGATGTTCCGCGAGCGTTATCGCAACGTGGACGTGCTGCTGATTGATGACATCCAGTTTCTCAAAGACAAAGAAAGCACACAGGAAGAATTTTTCCACACTTTCAATGTGCTGCACCAGTTCAACAAGCAAATCGTGATCGCCTCAGATGAACACCCCAGTAAGCTCACCCACTTAGAAGCGCGTTTGCGTTCGCGCTTTGAAGGCGGGCTGGTCATGGATGTTCAGCTTCCGGAATTGGAAACCCGCATCGCCATTTTGCAGGTGTGGGCGCAAGAAGCTGGTATCCGCCTTGAACTGAGCGTCGCTGAATATATCGCCGGACGCGTACAAAAACACATGCGCGAAATGGAAGGCGTGTTCAAGAAGATGGTGATTCAGGCAAAGACCAGCCGTTCCATCCTCACCGTTCAGCAGGCAGCCGACGAGATTGACGGCTTTCACCGCCCCCGATACACCTTGACGCTTCAGCAGGTGATTGATGTCACCGCGCGGCATCATGGCATTACGGCAGACGATTTGACTGGCCCAAGCCGCACCAGCAGCATCAACCAGGCGCGGCAGATTGCCATGTTCCTGTGCCGCGAACTCACGAATACTTCTCTGCCGCAAATCGGCGCGGCCTTTGGGGGGCGCAAGCACAGCACAGTGCTTCATGCCTGCCAGAAAGCCACACAGGATATTGCCTGCGATCCGCTCATGGCGGCTGTGGTCATTGATATTCGCAGCAAACTACTCAGCAAGTAATGCGTGATGGGCAGCGCATAATGCGTTTATGATGAGCAAACTCATCATCCATCACGCTTTTCCTCACCACCCAAATTTCTCGCCCACAGCGTTAATCTGCCTGATGTGATTGTCACAGTGGTTGGCGTACCGTCTGGCAATATCTTCAACGTCCACCGTGCCATATTCAGGATGCGTTACCGGGCGTTTCCACTGTTCTTCCGTCAGCGCCTCCAGTAAAACTACAAAACGCTGATGCAGCCCGCGTAGGATCAACAATGAGGGTTCCAACGGTAGGCGGTAATCGCTGTGCCTTGCCCATGCTTCCTGATTATAGGTCGGCACCATCGGGTTCTCTTCATCCAAAGGCAGGCGGAAGCGAAAGTTCGCGCTCATATGCGAATCGGCCAGATGATGCACCACCTGTCGCGGTGACCACTCACTTTCCGCCACGCGCTGGTCAAGCTGTTCATCGCTTAACGGCAGCACCAACGCCTCTAGTCGAGCCGGAAAATCCCTCAATGTCGCGATATATCGTGCGCGTTCAGCAGCAGGCATTTTATGCTCCGTAGCACCCATGAACTTCGATTGTCATTTCAGATTATGACGATATAGTTAGCTTCAATGAAAGACAAGGCATTGGACTTAGGAGCCAGATATGGCAAGCCAAACATTAGTCGCATTTGTGGTCTCTAACCGGGGGCGCGCCCACGAATTATTCCAGATTTTGCTGCGACAGGATGAAGCCGACGATGGCGTGAAAATCGAAGATGCCGTTGCTGCCTACAAAACGGATGACGGCAAAATCAAGATCGAGCAAACTACAGATGCTACTGCTGGTGAGGGCGCGTTTGGCGG
>LMZS01000139.1 GCA_001567085.1 Chloroflexi bacterium OLB15 | reverse complement strand
ACCGTAATACCGTCATTTCCAAATGTGCTGAAGGTTATCCATCCAGATTCGGGGTGCCCTTCCGGTGTCATCAAAGTAAATGATTCATCATCAGAATACATGACCATAACGCCCGTTGAGACGGGGCCACCGGGAGTCATCGCGTTGATAAGCACGATCTCGCCCGGCTTAACACCAGCAATAGAGGGGAAGAATCTATTTTCTGGTGGTTGAAACTCTGGAAACCGCTCTTTCCAAACCTTTGTAACTTCCTGCGGTGTTACCGATGCGCCACTTAAGGCTACCCGATATGTCTTTTGCCACAACTGCCCGAATCCTTTCAACGGGCTTAGCGTTTGCCGTCCGTGAACGTTCAGGTTGACCGCGCCGCTTGGGGCGCTTTTGACGCTTAGCCGTTCGACCGGTTTTGCCCAGTTGTCGGCATCGCGTGGTGGCTGGCTTGACATGATTTATCTCCTAGGTCGCGACCTCTACTGAAGCTAGCGCATCCACCTCAGCCGCGTACAATGCTATGACTTCATTGAGGCGCGTCAACTCGAATATTTCGCGATAGTGGTCGGTTAACCCGAACGCCAGAAGTTTTTTGCCCCTGTCGCTTCGCCCGAATGAGCAGGGTGACCAGTAGCCCGATTCCCGAGCTATTCATGTATTCCAATCCGCTAAAATTCAGCACAATATACTTCGCATTACCGGCACGGATATAAGCATCAGCCAAAGCCACCTCCGCACTTGACGTAATTTCGCCCTGAATATCAACAATGCTAATCAGCGGGGTAACAGCGCGCACATTTAATACAATCTTGGCCTCCACGAGTCGGTACTCCTTATGGCTCACTAGTTTTGGTGGTGAGATTAGCGATTACGGCCTGCTCGTCTGGATAAACACTCATGAAATCTGCCAGACGGGTAATATTGAAAATCTCCATATAGTGTTCGCTTAAGCCAAAGACTGTGAGCGTGCGTTTGGCTTTTCGCGCCCGTGCCAGCAGCCCCACAATGAGCGCGATGCCGGTGCTGTTGATGTAATCCACATCTTTGAAGTTCAGCACGATCATCGCAGGTTGCCCGGCTTCAGCCAGTTCGTAAGCGTTATTTAATGTCGTTTCAACACTTCCATTTATCTCACCGTAAAGGTCGATGATCACCCCGTTTTTAAGCTGCATCACAGGCTCGCGCAGCGTGGCGGTGAATGGTTTACCCGGCATCAGTGCCTCCTCCCCGTTTGAGGATCAATTCGATAGTATGTTCGGAAGAACTGGTATGCACACGCATGTCGTCAACCATCGCCTTGATCAGAAATAATCCCCATCCCCGTGCTGACTGCGTGCCTTCCAACTTCGCTTCGATATCTGGAGTTGTTGCTTCAGGGATAGGTTGCTCACCGCCGGAGTCAGTCACAAAGACTGATACCTTCTTATCACTGGCCTCAACCCGCACCTTGATCGGCAGATCGTCACGGAAATGGTTGCCATGCTCCATAGCGTTCATCGAAGCTTCAGAGACAGCTGTTTTCAAGCGTTCGATCTGTGCGGCTGGAAGCACCCCACTTACTACGCCTGCAACTCGCTCCATCACCGCTCGCTCTCCCCCTACCCGACTTGGTGCTTCAAATTCATCCAGAACATGCGCCTGATGATCGTTATCACCCGACTTGGCGGCTCGTTTTGCCTCACGCTGCACTACAACAAAGGTCACGTCGTCTTCCTGCTCCCAGCCTTCGCCTGTAAATGAACCCAGTTCATCGCGCAAAAATCCGATAAGCGAATCGCCACCAGCGTGTTCCCCGATCAGCCGCTCCAGCCTTTTCATGCCGAACATCTCACGAGCAGCATTATGCGCTTCAACCAAACCATCGCTGTACATAAACACTGTGTCTTCCGGCTCAAGAAATGCCACTTTTTCCTCGTAGGTCATGCTTTCCATCAAGCCGAGAGGCATACCTCTTGCGCGCAGTTCAACCACCCCAGTTGCAGTGCGTTGAAGCGCGGCGTTATGCCCTGCATTGGCGTACATCAACTTCCCCGTTCGAGTTTCGAGAACCGCGCATAGACAGGTCACAAACATTTTGGCGGCATATCAGGGTGCAATACATCATTGGCGCGGCGTAGAATTTCACCGGGCGAAATCAGGCGCTCGGCAGCCGCACGCAGCACTGTGCGGGTAGAAGCCATAACCAGCGCCGCCGGAATTCCTTTGTCGGTCACATCGCCAATGACGATTAACAACCGCTCATCCTCAAGCAGCACGAAATCATAAAAATCGCCTCCGACAGTACGTGCGGGCTGCCAGTAAGCGGCAAACTGCCAGTGTTCAATCACCGGAGTTTCTTTAGGCAGCAGGGTCTGCTGAATGATGCCTGCAACTCGAAGCTCCTGCTCAATGCGCTCGCGCTGCCGCGCTTCAACCTGCTGCTGGTAGGCTAACTGAGCAACCCGCAAAGCGGCGGCGGCCTGTGGCGCCAGGTTACCGAGCAGACGCAGGTCATCAGAGGTATATTCCTGATCGCTTAACCGCCCACCAAGCTGAAGCATACCCACGAGTTCACCCTGATTCACCAATGGAACGAGCAGGCGAATATCGGCCTCGCGCAGCTGGTGCAACGCCTCCGAATTGAGTTTCAACGTCTCCAGTTCAATCACGCCTGATGAGCTTAAACAGTAGGTATACAGCGGATCGTTAGCCGGAATTTCGATGGCAGGTTGAACCGCCGCGCCGGCTGGTTCTGCTGCCTGTGCTGGCGCTGGGGATGAGGTGCGTCGCAGCCAATTTCGGAAAGGAATAGTGTATACAGACATCCTGCTTGCTCCCATTTGACCACAGCTTACTGGATGATCGTCCCGAAATCGTTACGGCATGGGGTTTTCTGGAACGTTCACATTTTGGCGGATGGCTTTACCCATAGCGCGATTTTTTCTGGCTGCATGGTGTCGCTAATCACGCTTAACAAATTGGCTTTGAGCGTTTCAATATCTACGTCATCCCGCAAGTTTTGCTGAAACTGTGCCAGCGTTTGCTCAACATTGTATTTGCGACGGTATAAACGGCGGTCAATCACATTCTGAACACGGTGGCGGATGGGCGAAAACAACGCCGCGATCATCAGCGTCGAAATCACAATCGCTAAGTCTGAGTTTTCACCCGTCACCGCACGGAACACTTGCTGTGTGAGCACGATCCCCATAAAGTAAATCGCCGCTAGGATCGTCGTCAGGATAGAATAGACCAGCGTGCGGCGGATGATGATGTCAATGTCATACAGCTTGTGGCGCAGGATTGCCCCACCGATGGCAATGACTGGAAAGATGAATATGATCCGACCGTAAATCTCGTTCGCGTAATTGTCAATTGATGTTGTTGTCCATAAGATGATCTTAAAGGGGATAGCCGTCATCAAAAAAATCATAAAGCCCCAAACCAGCCATTTCATCTGCTGGCGTTCCCTGCTTCCACTGGTACGGTAGCGCAGGAATAACGAAACGATGGCAAGGATCATGAGTATGATGTTTATAACACCGAAATTCCGCATAATCGGCTGAATTGGCGCGAAAATCGGCAGCCCTATGATGATATTCACCGACAACACGCTCACGCACAGAAGTTCAATCCATCGTTCGTAGCGTGGCCAGTAGGCGCGCCCTGTCGGGAAATACACCGCTATGATCAGCAGCGAATACCAGCCCAACTCGCTGAATAACGCATCAGGCAGCCATGTATCTGGCGCAATTAAACTTGTGCGAAGCCCTCTTATAGCGATATTGACTGCCCACAAAATGAGCAGCAAGCCAATGACGTTGTTAGGAACACGCCGTATGATCAGCAGTGCTACGAGCAAGGTCGCTGGCGCCACAATACCGCCGCTGAACAGGCGAACAATGGCCGATCCGGAAGTATCAACATCAATTGGATGCAAAATTAAATCGGCAGTGACCACCACCAGACAAACCAGCGTCGGTATGACCAGCGCCAGTACATATTTGTAGAGGAAGCGTGGGCCGTTAGTTTCTGACGTCATCCGTTTTCCCCTTTCACCCACAACGCGATTTTGTCCGGATGCATGGTTTCGCTAACCACCTTCAACAAATTTGCTTTCAGAGTTTCAACATCCACTTCATTCCTTAAGTTGTGTTGAAACTGCGCCAGCGTTTGCTCAACATTATATTTGCGACGGTATAAACGGCGGTCAATCACATTTTGCACACGGGCGCGAATCGGGCTGAACAACGCCGCAATTAGCAGGGTCGAAACCACAATCGCTAAATCTGAGTTTTCACCCGTCACCACATGGAACAGCCGCTGCGCGAGCGCAATCCCGCCAAAATAGATCACTGCCAGGATAGTTGTGAGGATGGAATAAATCAGCGTTCGCCGGATGATAATGTTGATGTCGTACAGGTTGTGGCGCAAAATCGCGTTACCGACGGATACAGCAGGGAAGGCGAACAGCACCAGAAAAAACAACGCTTGGAAGGACTTGGAGAAAACGGCAATCTCCGGCACAAAATTCCTGACCACCAACAGCAATCCAAAAATGCAAAGGAGGGAGAAAGTAAAGCCGGCGAAACCGCGCATCTGCAGGCGCTGCCGCGCATCGCCGCGCCGATAGCGTGCGTACAGCGTGTACAACATGAGGAAAATCACGGTCGGAAATTCTATCACCCAAGGACTATTGCTACCCATAAGGCGGTTTGCAACGTCCGCTGCGAAAGGAATGCTACCACTGAAGAATGTGGCGACCGAAAACGGGACAGTAGTAACGAACGTAAAAACATCAATGAAGGGAGACAAACGCGGCGGGAAGGAGCGCCCATTGGGGAAGTACAAGATCAACAGGATAAGAGGGACAAGATAAGCGAAACTGCCGTACCATATATTAACGGACAGTAAAAAATCATCCTGGATATCATTCCGCATGGTGGCGGTGAGATACATTGCGCCGCCGAAGATGATCAGGCAGAGACCAACCAGATTACGGGGTTCTTGGTGAAGGATAAGTACGCCGACGAGGATCGTCGCAGGGGCGATTAGCAGACCAACGAGCACCCGTACAACGGGATTTCCCGTCATCATGTCGGCGGCAAGTGGATGCAGGATCAGGTCACCGAGCATGATCAATGACAAAATAAGACTGAGCGCCGCCCAAATGACCAAATACCAAAACATCAAGCGGGGATAGACTGTCATTTCCTGCCGATTATCGGTCATCAGGCTGTGTTCCTTTCGCGCTTGTTCAGACCATCACTATTCGTCTGCTAGACAAAATTATCGTTTGGGGCGATACGCCAAGCCTAGCCCGATCCCGTAGATCGCATGTCCAATGCCCCAATGCAGCGCCGGAATATCGAGAATCGGCGACTGAACGGCGGGCAGCAGCGCCCCGACCGAGATGATGAACAGGATACCAGCATAGATGAGACCACTAATCAATCGCCATACGAGACTGCTACTCCCATTTGCGGCGCGATAGATCAGCGCAAAAATGATTCCGTAAATCACACAGACCGCCAGATGGGTCATCCCTCCGAGTAACGGTGATGCCTCAAAACCTGCCCCTGCGAAACGGCTGAGCAGTACGGCGGGCGCTTCACCAACTGTAACTAGAAGATAGCCGAACATGGCTATTCCGGCGACGACCCCGGCGATCAAGCCATCAACGGCAGTATTTCCCCAATGTGTCTGATCAGCGGGCGATGTTGAAGTGGTATGGGTATTCATGATGCCCCTTTCTGCGTGCGTTAACCGAAACTACGATTACCGTAACGGATCATCGTCCGCAAAACGTTACGACGCATAAGGGACTCAAAAGAGCATGGCGGTTGAACCATGCTCCTTCTCTGAAATCATATGCCAAACAACCCTTTACGACACCGCAGGCTCCAATGTCACTGTAAATTCGCCTTCTGAGCCTGCCCCGCCGTGAAAGATATAGGCGACATACACTTCGCCCGCTTCGGCAGTTCTGGTAATCTGCGAGTTATAAGCACCATCTGCCTGAGCGCCAGAACTATCAATATCATCATGTAGTGCTAGCGGAATATTATCGCCATTAGCAATGAGCAGCACCGGGTCAAGTGTCATCGGGTCTGATGCGCGTACCGTGATAGTATAATCACCTGGATCACCTGTGATAGGTAGCCGCACGACTCGGTTGGCAGTCATCATACCTGTGTAAGGGGTGTCAACCGTCAGCACACTATCCGCTTCCACCAGATCGCGTGCATCGATCAATGGGTCAATAGGGAGATGGGCTTCAATCGCTACATAAAGCAACCCATTCATAGCCGATGGGCTAAGGGGGAACGTAGCAAGAACAGAAGCGTATTCGTCGTAAGCCGCTTCAAAATCGCCTAGCTCCTGCAAAACTCTACCACGTGCATTCTGTGACTGGAAATCGGCAGGGTTGAGCGTCAGCGCCTGGTCGAAGTCGGAGAGCGCAGCGTCGGTATCGCCTATCTGCTGATAAAATCCACCTCGAATGTTATACAGCAGCGCAAACTCCGGTTCCATCTCAATTGCTTGTGTAATGATTTCAATTGCCCGTTCCGGCTGCCCCGCCTGATACGCAAAAACCCACGCGACATCAGCAGCAATATGGGGGTATCCATGTCCTGCCAGCAGAAGCGCCGTCTCAAACGAAGCGAGCGCCCCCTCTATGTCACCCGTAAAAAACTTCTGAAAGCCCAGCAGGTCATGGCCTATGGCACTATCTGAGTCGAAAGCGAAAACGCGGTCAATTAGTGCCTGCCCCTCTGGGGTGCCGACACCCATCCAGGCGGCAACGATAGCTGCACCCTCATCGTCAGAGTCCGCTGCCAGCGCCGCATCCGTTTCTGCGGTGATTTCGTCCCATGCTTCCGGCGCAAACTGGTTCAGATAATTATTTGCGAAGTTCGCGTAGCCGTAGTTCCCAGTACGAAGCGCCGTCACCAGCAGTCGGCGCATGTTGTCGCCATCAGCGGGGTTGGCGTAGCCCGCACGGAGAAGGAACGGAAAAGCAGCTTCATAATCACTTTCATCGAAAAGCGTCGCCCCGGCGACAGCATCAGGGTTCGGCGTTCCTTCCTGGGCGATGAG